>JAEEKV010000322.1 GCA_016282595.1 Lachnospiraceae bacterium | reverse complement strand
CTTAGGAGGCTGCCATGTTTTTAATTACTGATCCGGATCTTACCTTCCTTTTTACGGTTTTTTGGGGGCTGGTGATACTGGGAATATTCCGTTTTTTCCTTCCGGTACATCCCTTTTGGCGGCATCATTCTTTTCTTTATATCCCTTCGGGTGGTCGGATAATAGAGCCAAAGACGGCAACTTCGGTTGCCGTTTTTTTGTGTCCGTTTCGGGGGGGGGGGGCTCGTTCATTTTACGGGGATAATTGGTGTAATAGAAGCGCTACTGTGCAGGCAAATATAGGGGAGAAAAAGAGCATGCATGTGGGCAGAAAGATTGTAGGTAAAAAGGTCATTGTAAAATAAATCAAAGGAGAAGTGTTATGAAGGAATATGTAATGGGTAACGGCGCCATCGCGCTGGGCGCCCTGAAGGCAGGGGTAAATGTGGCCTGCGGATATCCGGGAACGCCGTCCTCGGAGATCATCGAGACCCTGGCAAAATACCCTCATGAAGGCTTACACCTGGAGTGGTCTGTCAATGAAAAGGCAGCCCTTGAGGTAGCGGCAGCGGCGGCTTATTCCGGGGCAAGAGCTCTGGTTACCATGAAGCAGGTGGGACTGAATGTGGCATCTGATCCCCTGATGTCCCTTGCCTATGTGGGCGTGGAAGGCGGCCTGGTTGTAGTATCCGCCGACGATCCCGGTCCCATCTCTTCCCAGACGGAGCAGGACACCAGACGGTTTGCGGATTTTGCAAGGATCCCGGTATTTGATCCTTCTTCCCCGGAGGAAGCCTTTGAGATGATACAGGATGCTTTCGAATATTCCGAGAAGTATAAAACCCCCGTGATCTTCAGACCCACTACCCGGGTCTGCCACGGATATGCTTCCGTGGAGGCAGCGGAAAGCTATGAGGCCAAAGTCTTTGAGGGATTCAAAAAGGATGCGGGACGCTTCGTGATCTTCCCCCGTCTGTCCTACAAAAACCACGGTATGATGGAGGAGCGTAACGTACGCATCGGCGAGGATTTTTCCTCCTATCGCTACAATACCACAGAAGGCGCTCCGTCTGAAAAGGCAGTGCTTGCCAGCGGTATCAGCTACATGTACGCCAAGGAGTTTTTAAAGGATCATCCCGAAGTGAAGCTGCTTCGCATCGCTACGGCCTATCCTTTCCCGGAAAGCTTTGCCTTAAAGGAGCTTGCGGGAGTAAAAGAGATCCTTTGCCTGGAGGAGTTGAGTCCCTATCTGGAGGAACAGCTTTTGAAGCTGGCGGGAAAGCACGGTCTTTCCCTGCAGGTTTGCGGAAAGCTCACAGGCCATGTGCCTGCCATGGGTGAAAACAGCGCGGACATCGTTGCAGGGATCCTTACCAAATATATGGGTCTGGATGCCATGCAAAGCACCGGGCAGCCGACAGATCTTCCCGACCTTCCCGTAAGGCCTCCCGTGCTGTGTGCAGGCTGTCCTCACAGAGCTTCCTTTTATGCAGTTAAGAAGGCTATGGAGGGAGAGAAGACCTACTACTGCGGAGATATAGGCTGCTATACCCTGGGAAATTCCATGCCTCTGGATATGGTGGATACCTGTCTTTGCATGGGGGCAGGGGTAACCATGGCGCAGGGCTTTTCCCATGTGGATGCCCGGGGTAAGGCGTTTGCCTTCATCGGCGATTCCACCTTTTTTGCTTCCGGTATCACCGGGGTGATCAATGCGGTGTTCAATGAAGCGGATATCACTATTTGCATTCTGGATAATTCCACAACGGCCATGACAGGACACCAGCCCCATCCCGGAACGGGCATTAATATGATGGGACATGATGCGGGCAAGATCAGCATTGAAAAGATCCTGCAGGGCATCGGACTTGCCAAGATCATCACCGTGGATCCCCTGAAGCTTGCGGAGGCTATGGCGGCGGTGAAAGAGTGCGCTGCCATCAAGGGTGTAAAGGCTATCATCTTTAAGTCCCCCTGCATCGCCATTGAAAAATCAAGTAAAAAGTGCAGCATCAATGACAACTGCATCAACTGTAAAAAATGCATTCGGGAAACAGGCTGTCCTGCCCTGTCTTTGGCAGACGGAAAGGTAACCATTGATGCATCTCTGTGTACGGGATGCGGACTGTGCAGCCAGGTTTGTCCCGTGCAAGCGATCGGAGGTGAGGGCGATGAATAAGGATATACTGATCTGCGGCGTAGGCGGCCAGGGAACGGTGCTGGCATCCAGGATCATAGCGGCTGCGGCCATGGCAGAGGGCAATACGGTCCATTCTGCAGAGACCATCGGTATGGCACAAAGAGGCGGTCCCGTTACCAGCCATGTAAGGATCGGAGAGCAGGCGTATTCCCCCCTGATCCCCTTGGGAAAGGCAGATATGATCATCGGTTTTGAGCCTTCCGAGGTGGTCCGCAATATCGGCTATCTGAAAGAAGACGGACTTGCGGTTGTAAACACCACCGCCATCAAGCCTGTAACGGCCTCTCTGGCGGACACGGGCTATGACGGAACGGAAATGAAAGCCTTTCTGGAGCAACATGTCAACTGCATCTTTGTAGATGGAGAAGCGGAGTGTCAAAAGCTGGGATCCATGAAGTTTTTGAACATCCTGCTTTTGGGAATTGCCAGCGGCTCCGGCTGTTTGGGAATACAGAAAGAAACTCTCCAAAGCGAGATCGAAAAGAGGGTACCTGCCAAATTCAGGGAAGCAAACCTGCAGGCCTTTTTGTGGGGAGATAAACAACGATAAGAAAATCAGAGGAGGATAAAAACCAATGAAACTGAACGCAACCCAGATCGCACAGGTGGATGCACAGATCAAGAGGCTCATCGCCAGCGACAACTACTACGGAAAGATGTACAAGGAAGCAGGCATCACAGGCTGTACTTCCCAGGAGGACTTTTTAAAGCTTCCTTTTTCCAGTAAGGCGGATCTTCGAAATGCCTATCCTTTAGGCATCCAGGCTGTTCCGGACGAAGAAGTGGTAAGGATCCATTCTTCATCGGGAACCACCGGAAAGCCCGTCATCATCCCTTATACTGCAAAGGATGTGGATGACTGGGCCATCATGTTTGCAAGGTGCTATGAGACTGCGGGCATTACGGAAAAAGACAGGATTCAGATCACTCCGGGCTACGGTCTTTGGACGGCAGGTATCGGCTTCCAGGCAGGCTGTGAAAAGCTGGGTGCCATGGCTATTCCCATGGGCCCCGGTAACACGGAAAAGCAGCTGCAGATGATGGTGGATCTCAAGGCTACGGTGCTGTGTGCAACTTCTTCCTATGCCCTGCTTTTGGCTGAGGAAATCGAGCGAAGAGGCATGAAGGATCAGATCTTCCTGAAAAAGGGTGTTATCGGATCCGAGCGCTGGAGCGAAAAGAAGAGAGAGTACATTCACGATAAACTGGGTATTGAGCTGTATGACATCTATGGACTGACGGAGATCTACGGTCCCGGTATCGGTATTAACTGCGATAAGCAGACGGGTATGCATTACTGGGATGATTATCTGTACATCGAGATCATCGATCCGATAACAGGCGAAAATGTGGAAGACGGCCAGGAAGGCGAAATTGTCATCACTACTCTTGTAAAAGAGGGTGCGCCTTTGATCCGTTTCAGAACCCACGATCTTTCCCGCATCATTCCCGGTGATTGTCCTTGCGGATCCAAGTATCCCAGACTGGATATCATCCGTGGCAGAAGTGATGATATGTTTAAGGTACACGGCGTGAACATGTTCCCCAGCCAGGTAGAAGAGCTGCTTGGACAGATCGACGGCGTATCCAGCGAGTACAACATCAACATTGCTCATGATGATGAGATCAACAAGGACGTGATCCTTATCACTGCAGAGGCAGAGGGCAGAGTCAGCTTTGAAAAGACCGGCAAGCTCATCCGTGAAGCCTTTAAGTCCAAGATGAATGTAACCCCTCGTGTGACGGTAGTACCTTTGGGAACCCTTCCCAGATCCGAGAAAAAGACTCAGCGTGTCTTTGATCACAGAGAAGAATAAGAAAAAAAGAAGAGGGGCGATCCTTACAGGATCGTCCCTCCGCCTACTACGTAATCTCCATCATACAGCACCACGGCCTGGCCTTTGGTAATGGCCCGCTGGGGCTGGTCAAATACCACCTTTAGGGTATCTTCATCCAGCTGCGTCACGGTGGCGTCCTGCTCCTTGTGACGGTAGCGGATCTTCGCTTTCACCCGCATGGGTTTTTCAATCTTTGCAACGGAGATCAGATTGATTCGGTTTGCAATCAGCTCCGTAGAGAAGAGATCTTCGTTTTTTCCCAGTACAACCGTATTGGTATCCGGCCGGATATCCACTACATACAAGGGGTGTTCCGCAGCAATTCCCAGGCCGCGTCTTTGGCCGATGGTGTAGTGAACATAGCCCTTGTGCCTGCCCAGAACGTTGCCATCCTTGTCGATAAAGTCTCCCGGGGGATAGGTGATTCCACGGTAACGCTCCATAAAGGATACGTAGTCCCCGTCCGGTACAAAGCAGATATCCTGACTGTCGTGTTTTTTGGCGTTGCGAAAGCCCTGATCTTCCGCAATCTGACGGGTCTCCTCCTTTTTATAATCTCCCAGAGGAAAGCGGGTGTGGGCCAGCTGCTCCTGGGTCATGCAATACAGCACATAGGATTGGTCCTTGGAGGGATCGGCAGCTTTTTTCAGAAGGTATCTGCCGTTGGCCACATCGTATTCGATGCCCGCATAGTGGCCTGTTACCACTACATCGCAATCCAGGTCCTTCATCTTTTCAAAGAGATGGGAAAATTTCATGCAGCGGTTGCATTCGATGCAGGGGTTGGGAGTTCGTCCGGCTTCGTATTCCTTCACAAAGGGCTCGATGACCTCTTTTTCAAACAACTGCTCATAGTGGAAAATATGATAGGGAATGCCGATGGAATCCGTGACGCTTCTGGCATCCTCGGTGCTTTCCAAAGAGCAGCAGGTATCCAAAAGATCCTGGCCGATCATATCGTTTTCATAAAGGCGCATGGTGCAGCCTACGCAGTCATATCCCTGCTGCGTCATAAGTTTTGCGGCGACGCTGCTGTCAACGCCGCCGCTCATGGCAATGAGTGCTCTCATCTTGTTTTCCTTATTGTGTTTATTGTTTTTGCAGTGCTTCTTCCAAGGTATTTTTGGTCTGCTCATATAGCAGGATCAGCTGTGGATGCTGTTCCGAAAGCACCGTTTCTTCCTCTGCCGATGCGGCGTCCTCTAAGAGCTTGGAAAGCTCTGCCATCTTGGTAAGTCCCGCAGTTTTGGAAGTGGTCTTTAGGGCGTGGACAAGGGTACGATATTCCTTCCAGTCCTTTTCCTCAAACAGTGCGGTAAGCTCGCCGCTCTTTTCCTCAAAGCTGCTTGCATAGTCATGGAGGATCTCGATGTAGAAATCCCGGTCTTCGCCGCAATAGGACAGGCCGCTCTTTACATCCACGTTGTTTTCCCGAAGGGTATCCATGATGGCGTTAAACTTTGTTTGGGAAATTTGATCCGCAGTGCCGGATCCCTCAAACCCATTCTCGGAAGAATCCTCGGATTCGGGACCAAATTCCAGAACCTCCCCTTCCCAGGTGCCCTGATCGGAAATGACATCCGTGGTGATCTGGGTGCCTTCCACGGTTTTAACGGTGGTATAGGAGATCTTATCCTTGGGAAGATAGTCTGCCAGTTTTTCCTCCAAAGCCTCAACTTCTATGGGCTTGGAAAGATAATCGTCAAAACCTGCCTCTAAATATTTTTCTCTGGCGCCTACAATGGCGTTGGCAGTCAGTGCGATAATAAAGGTTTTTCTGGGGATCAGGTTTTCGTCCTTGAGCTTTGCAAGGGTTTCCAAACCATCCATCTTGGGCATCATGTGATCCAGAAAGACAATGTCATAGGTTTTCTTTTTCATGAACTCAATGGCTTCCATTCCGGAGGAGGCTTGGTCGGGTTGGATGCGGTTTCGCTTCATGAGGCTTCGGATCACCTTCAGGTTCATGAGGTTGTCATCCACCACCAGAATATCGGCATCCGGGGCACAGATAAAGGTCTCTGCACCGTCTTCGTCCTTGCTCTTGGAAAGGCGCCCGGTGTAGTCTCCGATGGGTTCCGGATCTACGATGCGCTGGCGCAGAATGAAGGAAAACTCAGATCCTTCCCCGTAAACGCTTTTCACATCCAGGGTGGTATGCATCATGCGAAGGAGTCTGTTGACAATGGCCATTCCCAGGCCGGTACCTTCGATACTGCGGTTTCTCTTTTCCTCCAGACGTTCGAAGGATTCAAAGAGCTTGCTCATATCCTCTTCTTTGATGCCGATTCCCGTATCCTTTACCGCCACCTTTACTCTGACATAGCCGCTGCTGCGTCCGATATCGGCTACGGATAAGATTACGGAGCCTTTTTCCGTGTATTTTACAGCGTTGGAAAGAAGGTTCATGATCACCTGGGTGAT
>JAEEKV010000321.1 GCA_016282595.1 Lachnospiraceae bacterium | reverse complement strand
TCCTTGGATTCCTCGGAGGTGATGGACAGGCGAAGCCCCGGAAAGCTGATGGGATTGATCCCCTGTCTGACCAGCTCCATGGCCTCATCGTCAAAGCAGTTATAGATGTTCTTCTGAAAGATTCCCGTTGCTTCCACTGCCAGCGGACTATCCACGTAAACGGGGAAATTCTCGTGCCCCTCTACCAGGCGCTCCGTTTTGATCTTTCTAAGGAAATACAAAAGCTCCTGGGTTCTGCCCACCGCAAAGGAGGGGATCACCACATTGCCGCCGTGATCAAAGGTATCCTTCAGGATCTTCACAAGCTCTCCGGCATAATCTACCCGATCCTTTGCGTGAAGCCTGTCTCCATAAGTGGATTCCATCACCACATAATCCGCCTCTGCCGTTTTTTGCGGATCCCGGATCAGCGGCTGGTTCTTGTTTCCGATATCTCCGGAAAAAACCACCTTTTTCGTGGTCCCATTTTCCGTAAGCCACATCTCCACCGATGCGGATCCCAGCAAATGTCCGATATCCGTAAACCGGATCCTGACGCCTTCACAGACCTCGATTTCTTTATCGTAAGGACAGGGCACCATCAGCCGAATCGTTCCGTCCGCATCCTCCATGGTATAGATGGGCTCAGCCGTCTGTACCTCCGCAGAACGCTTGGCCTTGCGGTTTTTCCACTCAGCCTCCTGCATCTGAATATGGGCACAGTCACGCAACATGATGGAACACAGATCCGCAGTCGCCTCCGTCATGAAGATCTTTCCGCGAAAGCCCCTGGCATACAAAAGCGGCAGCATGCCGGAATGGTCCACATGAGCATGGGTCAGGATCACACAATCGATCATGGATTCCTGTACGGGGATCGGTACGTTTTCATAAACATCAACACCCTGTTCCATACCATAGTCCACCAGCAAATGCTTGCCTGCGCATTCCACATAGTGACAGCTTCCGGTCACCTCATGGTCCGCTCCGATAAATTTCAGCTTCATCTTTGCTATACCTCCATCCCTTTATAGAATACCCCCAACCTTTAGTTTACCAGATTTTGTGTTCTTTTCCTACTCCTTGTCGAATTTATAGTCCAGTTTTCTTTCAATTTCCCTGTCGTTTACGAAGATGCTGCATTTTCCGTTGATCATGGTGATATCCTCATCCCGTGCAAAGGTATCTTTTCCCGTGGAATTGTGCATCTTCACCTTGACATCCGCGCCGTTAAAGAAGGCAACCGCATCCCCCGAATAACCGCCGAAGGCCATGCTGTTTTCTCCCACGCTTTCGATACGGACGGAAGCCAGAGACGCCGTCATCTTCGTGGAACCGTTCAAGGCACCGATGCAGGTGGAATCTCCGCTTCGGATGTTGAACTCCGCAAAGGAATCCAGGATATCCACCAACGCTTCTTCTCCCTTCAAGGTTCCGATCCCCACCGTATTATTTCCGCTGATGGCGCATTTCAGATAGCACTTGTGGAACTTGACGATGCTGCTTTCTTCGATACTGCCGCAGCCTGCGCCGTCTGATATGGACAGATCGATCTCCATGCCGCAGTTGGTGATACGGATCTCATCATCTCCTGTAAAGGATCCCACTGCCACGGCTTTGTCCCCGTTGGCACCCAGCTCCAGGGCACCCTTCTTGATAAAGATCTTGCCTCCCAGACCGGATCCGATGCAGGTTCCGAAGCTTCCTCTGGCATCCACCAGAAGTCTGCCATCCGAAGCAATGATCAGTTCTCCGTGCCTGGAAGAGATATCATTGCCAATGCCGTAATAATCACTGTAATTGGGATAGATAGACAGATTTCCCTGTCCTTCCAGGGTAAATCTGGCACTTTCCGGCACCATTACGCCAAGGCCCTTTAAGGTATTATCACCTACCACGACACAAACCACGTCCGCATTTTCACCGATGCTGATGCAGGGCCTGTCCTTGGCATTGGACAGCCAGACATTCTCCAGGGTGATCCGGCCCGAATATCCGGGCTCAACCCGAATGCTGATCTCCGTTTTCAGAGACGGCATTCCGACGATGGTAATGTCCTTGTAGTTCATTTCCCCCTGACCGATCACGATATCGGTGATCTCATCCTTCGTAAGAGGCATCAGCGCCACTCTATTGACCTTGCCGGCAATGTAAGTGTGTTTGTCCTTTCCGTCCTTCTTTTCCTGCTGATAGATCCGGATCTCTTCAATGATGCTCTCATCGATCCTGCCGAGAAAACCGGGGCCCGGCTTGGCTGTATAGTAGCCCTGGATCAGATCCGCCCCGAGGTGGATCACGCAACGCAGCTCCTCAGCCGTCTCGATCCCCTCTGCAAGCGCCTTGATGTTATTCTCATGGCAGAATTCGATGATCTCCCGGACAAAATGCTGCTTCTGCGGCCTGTTTTGGATATCACTCAGCAGCGCCCTGTCGATCTTTACATAATTCGGCATGTACCGGAGCAGATTGCTGATATTGGAATATCCCGTGCCATAGTCATCAACGGCGATCTCAATATTGGCTTTGTCAAAAAAGCCCTTCAGTTCCTGCAGCTCATCATCTCCAAGCTGCGCTTCCTCCGTCAGCTCCACTACGATACGATCATGCTTTTGCGAAAGCCTCAGACCGATATTCTCCGAATCCTCTGTCTTTACGCCCGGAATACTGTTGATGAAGATCTTGGTTGAGATGGACTTTGCATTCTCATCCATGATATCCATTACATTGTAGAAGGTTGCCCGCTCCACATCCGCCAGTCTTTCCATCATCCCGGCATACTTGATGATGGCAAGGGGAGAAACCCTCCGCTCAGTGGTAGATCGCATCAGTGCTTCATAGGAATAGATGGATCCGTTCTGGGCACTGACGATCGGCTGAAAATGATAGGTGAACAGATTTTGGTCCAGAATCTGGCGGACCGTATCATAATCCTTTTTTTCCTCCTCGCTCAGCTGATCATAGGCGGCTGCCGCTTTTTCAAACTTGCCGCTCTTCATTTTATTCAGGCGTTCTTCCAGCTCAACGATGGTAAGCTGCCTTCTGAGGGATTCAAATCCTCTCGATACGGTCCCCAGCCATCTGCGATAGGTATCATCATAGGCGGCATCTGTCCGGTTGTAACCAACTACCGCATAACCGAAGTTCTTATCCTCATAGAAAACGGGACTGAAGAAAAAGGCCGTAGGGAGTTCCCTTTTGATGAACAGATCCGGAAGCATCTGCTCTGTCTCAAAAACGGTATCAGTTCCCGCAATGTTATCCACTCTGTTGCTGTTATAACGAATGGCATGGATCATCTTTTCCGGGTAGCCGTCATTTGCGGGAATGACTTCATCCGATTGTCCCATATAGCGAATGTTCGGTGCCAGCATCAGATGAAAGCATGCGGCATCCTTGATCTGATAAGCATAGGAATACAACGTGCTGATATAATCCTGCACGTCTCCCTGCCCCATCAGATCCTCAAATATGGAATTGGTAAAAGCATCATATCCGCCCAGGGAAATCTCTGTATCCCACCGGGTTCTCTTCAGAGAATAACCGGGCATGGCCGGATCACAGCAGCCGCAGCTTTCCCCTGCCATCAGTTTGGAAGGCGCCGTAAACTGCCTGGGTTCTTTTTTCTCTTTTTGGTCAAAGATCCAATCCACCGCATACCTGCCGCATTCATGGGCAGGAGTCAGATAGGATGTAATGGATTTGGGACTGCACTGCCCTTCTATGGTGGAATCGCAGCCAAGAACGATGATATCCTCCGGCACCCGGATCCCTTTTGCTTCAAAGGCTTTACAAACGCCGATGGCCATCTGGTCGTTGGCACAGATAATGGCCTGTGGCAGCGTCTGTCCCTCCGAGGTCAGATAATCCACACAGCGCTCACCGCTCTGATACCAGAAATCTCCTTCGATGATCCTGTTTTCCGGCAGACTCAGTCCTCTGGACTCCAGTTCGTCCTTCAGACCCGCCATACGCTCCAGAGAATGCCGGTGCCACCTTTTACCCGAAAGATAGGCGATATCCGTAACACCGTGCACATCGATCAGATGTCTGGTCAGCATACGGACCGACTCGTATCCATCGATAAACAGATCCGGGTAATACTCACTTTCCGCATCGATGACTAGCACCGGACCATCGAAGTTTTCGTGCAGACGCTCCTCCAGATCCTGTGCTGCCCCTTCCGTCTGAATGGTATCCTTCAGGATCACGATCCCTTCAAAATGGTTAGGATTTGCTAACTTTAAAATATTGGCATCCCCCGCTTCTCTTGCGGGAGCATCCTCATATTTTTTAAACATGGAAAAGATGCAGACGTCCGTATCTTGTTCAAAGGCGCGCTCCGTAAATCCCTTGATAAAGCGGCTCTGAGAATACTCATCTGCCTGTCCCAGAAATAATGCAATCCTGCTTCTGATCTGCTTCATACAGTTTTACCCCAGTTTGATCACTACCTGCTCATCGTCCGTAAAGCTTACCGCAGCACTCTTTCCGTCTGCGCTGATCTCATATTCCCCTTTAAAGGCTTCCACTGTAGCAAAGCCATTTTCATCCGTTGTCACTTCCGTATTGGTGGACCATTCTTCATGGATCAGCTTTTTCAGCATATGATAGGAAGGCTTCGGTGAATTGTCCAATCTGACAAATCCGCTGGGAGCCTTGAGCCATGCACCATCCTTGAAGTCCCAGGTGGTAATGGCTTCCACCAAAGGATGCTCAAACAATGTGCGATACATCTCTTCGATCTGGTTCTTCTGCCTTTCCTCTCCTTCCGGCGTACTCGGCCACTCATCTACCTGCCAGTCATTGAGATCCACAATGTGTTCCGGCATCAGCTCTCCGGAGATCAGCGTATTCTCCGTAAAGTGGATCGACAATCCGAAGGATGAGAATCTTTCCAGTACCTCCTCCAGCTTCTCTTTTCCCCAGTATCACTGGTGCTGATGGGACTGGATTCCGATGGCGGAAATGGGAACCCCCGCATTCAGACAGCCATCTATCAGGATCTCGTAATTGATGGATGTGTTAAAATCATTGAGCAAAAGCACCGCATCCGGGTTGCAGGCATGGGCCTTCTCGAACACTTCCTTGATCAGTCCGACTCTTCCCTTTTCCTTACAGATCCTGGTGATCGCATTGTCATACTTGTCAAAGATGGGCATGATCACAACCTCGTTGATCACATCCCACATGTCGATCACACCCTTATATCCCACAACTTCACGCTCAATACGATCCAACTGTTTCTTTAAGATCGTCTCATTGTCATATTGCATCAGCCAGTCTGCACAAACCGTATGCCAGCAAAGGGGATGTCCCTTTACCTTCACATTCCTGCTCTGCAGATACTGTGCCGTCTTCATCATAAGCTCCTTTACGGATTTGCCCTCTTCCGGTTCATATGTGCCCCAATAAAATGGCAGCGTGGCGTAATTAAATACCTGCAGCCAGCTCTCCGTAAGTTGTTTAAAGGTTTCCTCTCCCTTTTCAACGTAGGGAATGAAATCAAATCCACCGCATCCGAACAGGAAGCTGTGATTGGTTTGCTTTACCGAAACCTTTGCAGACGAAAGCGGCTTCCCCTCCGCATTCAAAACCTGTACCCGCTTTGTTACTTTTCTGTGTGCAATGCCCATAGTTACCTCCTAATGGTTTACATAATTTCTTTCTGTCAATAGAAATCCCCTCCGCTTGACAGAATAATCCATCTATATTTTATCCGAAAAAACCTGGGCTGACAAGCCGACATTTTTCCCTATTTGTCGGGGGAAACTAAGAAAATAAAAGAAAATAGAAAAAGTATTTGACAAACCATACATTATCATATATACTAACATTTGTCGTCAGGAAAAAGACGTATGCGCGAGTGGCTCAGTTGGTGGAGCGCGACCTTGCCAAGGTCGAGGCCGCGGGTTCGAGTCCCGTCTCGCGCTCTTAACAAACAGGCATCCCAAACAGGGATGCCTGTTTTGTTAGGAGCGGATCCGAGCCCTCGAGGTTCGAGGTCTCCGCTCCGCTCCGGTCGGCGCAAAGCCGACGTCCCCCGGACGTCGTGCGCCGTCTCGCGCTCTTAATGAGAGGGCTCTTCACGTGCTTCGCAGTTCGAGGTCTCAGCCCACATAAAGTGGGCTTCGGTCGGTGCTAAGCGCGTGCCACCGGCACGCAGCACCCCGTCTCGCGCATGCTTGCCCGTAAGCAATTATATGTCTTAAATCACGCTTATGCAACTCTTGCATTTGCGTTCACCTAAAACGGGAAGAAGAATTGATCCGCTCAAACCGCCATGCACAGGGTTGACAAGTATGGTAATGCAAATATAATAGTTTTTCAAGCAAAACAAGGCAGAAAGCGGCAATGTTTTCCTTGTGTCGAGTAAGATTTATACGAAGGAATGAAGTCTTTATAATAGAGATTTTGTTCGGACATGTTGGTATACATAACAACAGCTGTAAGACTGCTACCATTGCTCTGCTTAATCAAAGAATACCTGCCTTACCTCGTATGTCAACCCCGCAGCCGCTACGCGGTGTGCTTTGCACAGGGTTGACAAGCAGGGTAAGGCAGGTATAATCACATTCAAGCAGAGCAAGGAAAAGCTCTCTTTTGTTTACTGAGTTGCCCTGAACAAAAAACAGAATCCGCTAAAAAATGAACAAAAAAATGGTGTGGCGAACCGCATCTTTACACTGCAGACCCACACCTTGTATTATCATAATAGGCTTTTTATTTGGAAAAGTCAAGGATTTCACGATTTTTCGTTATAATCTTCATGCGTTTGATACGCTTGGATTGTTTGAAGTATTGACTATAACCTTTGATGGCATCGTCTTCAGGCATTCTGCTTCGGATAAGGTCAATAATAATGTTTCGAGATTGCTCCGAAGCACCTTGCAGGATGTTTTCAATATTCTTCTTGCCAGTGCCTATGGGCGCTTTTATTTCCCAAGCTACGCCGCCCATCATAATATCCGGTTGCCTATATTTCTTGATTTGAGATCTCGGGATTAATTCAACATCGATCCCTTTATCAAGAAAGAGTTTAACTGTAGAGTATTCATGATCCTGTAAGTGGACGCCATTTTGCGTTAAATTTCCTTTTTCCATGGGGGTATTATACATTAAATTCTTTATCTATGTCATCTATTTTTTTATTTTATACCTATTCACTATCCTAGCAGTATAATCAACGACTATAAGTATATGTGTGCGTTCACTTTGCGTTCACTTAAAACGAGAAGAAGAATTGACCCGCTCAAACCTCCTATTTCTGTAAATAATTCAAAACTCCAACAAGTTGTTGGAGAATTAGCTTTTCCCATTGCTTTCAGTTATGTTCCATGGGGGCATCATATTCTAGTAATCACAAAATGTAAAGAAACCAAATCCCCGTTCAGTTCACGTCTGTTCGGGGATTTTTTCTCATCATAGTTTAGATTATAAGAAACGAGTTTGGAGACCAGAAATGAAACAAGTTTGAAACAAGTATGAAACAAGTTTTGAAATGAACGGGAAAGAGTAATACTATAACTTAGGGCCCCCCTCAAGTCCACCCCCCAAAGCTACCCCTCAAGTCATCCCGGCGGTTTGGACCGATAAAGTATATGGCTTACCGGACAATTAAGCCTTGAGATATCCGATAGAGTGGTCTATATTGGCAAAAAAGGAATCATACGTATGATAGTAAGTGAATCTTATGTTGTTCCGTCCTGGAGCTGCGTAGGGTTCATTTTTTCAATAGATGAGGATGCTAATATGAATCAAAATAAGATCTATTACCAGAATCAAAAGGACTGGACCGCGGACGATTTTAACGCGTTGCATCGATATCTATCAAAGATGGTAGAACATGCTTATGATAGCCCCGGATCGTATGATGGCCAAAATAGAATAAATGAAATCAAGACGATTTCTGTGAGCGAAATGACAAAGGAAGCAAAGATACTGCTCTATTGCGCTATTCTTTCACAAAATTCAGAATTGATTAATGAATGCGAAAATTTGAAGGATTTAATCAACCTCACTCCGCTTTCATATAAATTGATCTTGAATCCGTTTAAACAATCTGGGGATCCAATCTATCGAAGGTTTAATGTTTTGTATTAGATGTGGTAATAGGATAGGATGATGTTAATATGGCAAACAGAGATGAAGTGATTCAAAAATTGACATCCATTTGCGATCTGTATTCAGATATTCTGGGTACGGTTATTTTGTTTGGCTCATATTCACGTGATGAAGCGACTGGTGAATCAGATATAGATCTTTATATCGAACCGAAAGACAGAAGTATGACTTCTTCCAAACTGTGGTCGAATAAGAGATACAAAGAATTTAAGTATATGCTGTATGACAGTTTCCCCAATCAGTTCGATCTCTTATCTTATGGTGGAAAAAAAGATCTTGCCAGCATCAGGAAAAGTCCCTTATGGAAGCAGATAGAAAAAGATGGAGTAACTATTTTTGAGCAGAGATCAGAAAGCCCAGTATTGTAATAATATAGTCGGATAACATTTATGATTGCTGCATATAGCTACTTAATAGGTGTGTGGATATGTGCCAAGTCAAAATAACTACCATAGGATCCAAAACCTTTAGGATCGCAGATATAAAAGAAAAATATATTAGCAATGTTATTGATGCGGCAAATCAATGCGACATCATTGACAGGATTGTGTTGTTTGGTTCAGCAACGGATGGTGAATGCAAGGAAGAATCAGATATTGATCTTGCCATTTTTGGAAATCAGACTGAATACAAGGCATTACGATCAAAAAAGTATAGTGAATTCACGACCAGAATCTATTCCTTTGATGATTCTGGTCAGTCATATGATTTGTTATACTTTACGTCGGGGAAGAACTATAAGGGATTGATCATGAGTGAAATAGAGAACGGAGAATTTATATATACCCGTACCTAATA
Source organism: Lachnospiraceae bacterium (assembly GCA_016282595.1). Classification (GTDB taxonomy): domain Bacteria; phylum Bacillota; class Clostridia; order Lachnospirales; family Lachnospiraceae; genus RGIG7926. Next base: position 2,252 of record JAEEKV010000321.1, on the reverse strand, counting down.
TGCGAAAGACTTTATCTATTTTACTCCGCCCTTATAACAAATTTGATATTGACGAATAATGACAAATTTGTTATTGTTCAATTAGAGGAGATAAGTATGTATGAGATTGAGTTTTATAGTGATGAACGCGGATACAGTGATGTGGAAGAATTCGTCAAGGAACTTCGTGAAAAATCGGATTTAAGTAAAGATGCTCGAATAAATTTTAATAAGGTTGTTGCATACCTTGATATTCTTGAAGAGATGGGGACGCGTATAGGTGAACCTGTAACAAAACATCTTGATGGAGAAATATGGGAACTAAGACCTTTAGCGAACCGGATATTATATGCATATTTTAAAGACAACAAGTTTTTACTACTTCATCATTTTGTGAAGAAATCACAGAAGACACCACCTAGAGAAATTGAGAAGGCTAAAAGAGAGTTGGAAGATTACAAACGGAGGCATAGGGACAATGAGTAACTGGAAAGATGTCAGAAAAGAACTTAATATCACTCCTGAAGAAGAAAATGTAATTGAACTTGAAAAAGACCTGCTAAGAACAATGGTAGCAATCCGTGAAGAACAGGGATTATCACAGGCAGAACTTGCGGAAAAATGTAATGTAAAGCAGCCGGTAATTGCACGTATGGAAAAGGCTGTTCATTCACCGCAGATAGACAGCCTGCTTAAAGTTCTGGTACCATTAGGCTATAAGTTGCAGATAGTTCCTATGGAAAAGAAGGCATAATTAATTGTTGACATACCAGAAATTATTACATATGCTGAAATAACAGAGAATCCTGCTGCGAGTGGAAACGATAAAAGCGGTGAATCCTACCGAAAAGTGGAATCTATTTCGGGCTGTACCTTTCGTGCAGCCCGTTTGGTTGTTAAGGAGAACTTATGAATCCGAAAGAATATCTGGAAATACTTCATGTAGCGGAACGGCTTAAGGATACACCCAGGCACTGCACAACGACTAAGGGAAGGACGGAAAGCGTAGCGGAACACAGCTGGCGGATCAGCCTGATGGCGCTTTTTCTGAAACATGAATTCCCCGATGTTGATATGGATAAAGTGGTTGCCATGTGTTTGATCCATGATCTGGGAGAATGTTTTACAGGGGATATTCCGGCATTTGTGAAAACAGATTCTGACCGTCGGACGGAGGATAGTTTGCTGGATGAATGGGTGACATCTTTGCCCGAGGAGATCGCAGCGGATCTGAAAGCGTTGTACGAAGAAATGAACGCTCAGGAAACAAAAGAATCCCGGATCTATAAGGCTCTTGACAAACTGGAAGCTTTGATCCAGCATAATGAATCACCGCTATCTACCTGGTCTGAAAATGAATATGAATTAAATAAGACATACGCATTCGACACGGTAGAGTTTTCAGAATGGCTTATGGCACTCCGAAAGGAAATACTATCAGATACACTAGATAAGATTGATCGTGAAAAGCAGAGGAAGTAAAAGAAAAACGAATGATAAATGAAAGGTGTAGAGATGCGCTTACGACCATTTGAGGAGAAAGACTTTGAAGTGATAAAGGAATGGATCCCGGACGAAAGGGGCCATGCTATGTGGTGCGCCAATCGCTTTCAGTATCCTCTTGATAAAAATGATTTCCTGGCGGTATTATCCGATATGGCGAAAAAACATGGGGACAGTCCTTATGTTGTAACTCTGGATGATGATGTCCCGGTGGGATTCTTTTGCTATTCAGTAAATGGTGAAACAAAAGAAGGTATGTTTAAATTTGTGGTGGTGGCTCCCCAGCGCCGTGGCACGGGAACTGCACAGGAAATGTTTAGGGTTGCCTTAGCGTTTGCATTTGAAGAAACAAAGGTGAATGCCGTGCATCTGATCGTTTTTTCCGTAAATGGCAGGGCAAAAAGGTTTTATGAAAAAGTGGGATTTGAGGAGCGAATAACGGATCATAAGGCATTTGTCTACAAGGATGAGCAATGGGCGCGGTGCAATATGATCATCAGGACGAGTCAGAGAAACGGTTAAACCCATCGACTGTCGGTTTGCATGATTATGATCATGCTCTCTGTCTCCCTGTTGTTTACCGGATCATAAGAGATACAGAGTATTTAGGGGTTGCAAAAGGTGTATCTCTTTGGCTCATATGCAAGGGGCGATGCTACTGATGAGAGCGATTTGGATTTCCTGGTATACGGCGGAGACGGGTTTAGATTAACTATGGTTTTTGCCTTTGCTGAGGAACTGCGTAAAGCATTAAACAAGGAAGTGGATGT
>JAEEKV010000320.1 GCA_016282595.1 Lachnospiraceae bacterium | reverse complement strand
GCACCTTGCCGTCAATCCGGTTCATTTTGAAGCCATGCTCCGTGCCGATGGAAGCACTGACCGTAACCATATCCTGCAGTTTATCGTTGTCACCGGTAAGCTTCAGATTTGCCTCGGCGCCCAGTGCTCCGCCGAAGGCTTTCGCATAGAAACCGATCCCCGCGCCCGCACCGAGCGTAAACTCGACCTCATGCTCACTCTCCTGCTCTTCACCGTTAATGATCTTATACTTATAGGTACCGTCCGCGCCGACTGCCACCTGCACCTTTGCGCCGATATCAAGGGCCCCGCTCTTTTCAAGCGATGCCAGGACCGGCCCGACGGGAAGGACTGCCGCAAAGGAGGAAAAGGCGCTGACTTCGGCAACGATATGCACCTGCCCGTTGATCCCTAAAGAGTATTCCTCCTCTGTGTTATGGTTGTTCTTATCTTTGGTGTCCGCTGCCGCGAGCGTGATCGTACCACTCGGCGGATTGTCCTCGTCAAATTCGACTTTGACGGGAAGCGCCTCAAATGCCGACGGCAGATAGTCGAGGGCATCCATATCTTTGCCCGCGACCGTGACATGGAAGCTGTTCGTCACTTTCCGCTCTTCTCCGTCAACACCCATCTTCCAGCCGCCTTTGGCCATGATCCCGAGGGTGCTCGGCAGAATCGCCATGTATGATTTTTCCGCATCGGATACAGACTTCTTACCTTGCAGAAGCTGCATCTCCACGGTGTAATCGTAGCTTAAGAAGCCGTCTTCCTCTTCAATGCCTGCCTCAAACGAAGGAAGCGGGATGATGGAACCCGTCGGCTCGGTAAGTTCTTCCAGTTTTTCGACTGCCGGGCCGCCGAGCGCCTGGGCATTGGCAAGAAGCGTGATATTGTTCAGCATCCCGGCTTTGTCGCCGTCCAGTCTGATCCCGACCAGCTGGTCATCCGCCGCTTCTCCCGAGTAGTCAAAATCATAGATCTGCATCGCATGATTGGAAGTCACGGCAAGCAGGCAGGGCTCAAACCCGTCAGGCGGGAGTTCCCAAAGCGGAAGTGTTTTCTCAATTTCATAAACATTCCGGCCGTGACTGTCCTTTTGGGAAACAAACGGTTCGTCACCCGAAAAACGTCTGTAATAGACATTGCCGAGTTCACCTTTTTCCAGTTTTGCGCCCCATTCCCAGGCCAGGGAAGGATTGTAATTATTCTCGTCCATGGCCGGTGTGGCAAGAGCTTCCGGCACATCGCCAAAGTCAGGATTCCGGAATGTTCTCTTGTCGATCAGGAATACCTCCAGCAGCGAATCCAGCGGAGCCGTCTTGATCTTTGCATTTACGGTATAGTAGAGCGGTTTGTCCTTGGCATCCGTGATCGCCGTATCTATGAGAAAATCAATCGAATTGCTGCTGCCGCTGAAATTGACGCCCGGAAGAAATGCGCCCTTTCGGTTGATGCTGACCGCCTCTTCGTCAAATTCCGGTTGTTCGTCTCTTCTCAGAACATCAGTTGCCACCTCATCCGAACGCACATCTTCCGCAGTAAGCGCGATGTTATGGAAGGAATATCCCGGACAGGTAACATGCACATCATAATCCTGATATGTCAGACAGTCGTATGCTGTCGCTTTTCCATCCGGGCCCGTAAACAACGTGATCGGCTGTCCCACCGATTTACCGGTAAGTGTGATCGACGCATTTGCCACCGGATTGCCGGCGTCATCTTTTACCATAAATACCTTGGAATACAGGACCCTTCTCAACGGAACATAGAATGTTTCCGTCTTGGTGGCGTCATCATATGTGCTCCTTGTATTGGCCGGATTAGTGCATTCCCATTCATATGCGGCATCTTCCCCAATGACAACATATGTAACTGCACCTGTACAGGTCTGCATAGGTGTATCCGTTGCAGAGGAATACTGTGCGCCGGCATAAGTCATAGTGACTGTCACATTATTCAGTACATCTGCCACATTATCCTCTTCCACTGCTTTGACAACAATGGTGCGGGGATTCAGAAGATTCATTGCCTCTGTCTGTGACAGTATCTTAACCGGCTCGGAACAATCCGTAGGATCCAGAAAATTAACCAGGCAATCGGTTTCTCCATTTTTATTCAATGTAACACTAAACCACAGATCTGTATTTGCCAGTTCGGCAAAATTATCCTGATTAAAGATATGATCAAGGTTTTTTAAGAACGCATACCCTCTGCCCTTTGGGGCGCAGAAATACAAAGTCACATTTCCGTCAGGCAAAACTTTATTTCTGCCCGACCCTTTTCCTGAAGCACGGAACAGTTTTCCCGGTAACTTATCTGTAGAATATGCCACCAGATAGTTCTCCATGATCGTCTGGGTATTCTCATACAAATCGTTCCAATGCGGATTTCCGGTATATGTGACCGTAAAATTCCCTTCGGTATAAGTACCGTCGAGTTTTGCAACCCATTTACCCGGTCTACTGGTTCTTAATTCTTGAACCTCCTCTTCCCATGCACGTAAATCCTGTTCAAATACCCCGTAGTCCTGATAATCCGCAGAATTCGGTCTGTTTCGGTAATAACCGTCTGCATCTTCCCGTTCCACCGAAGGATCATCGGACCTCCTCCAGATCGGATCAAAATCTGCCCCGTATGTTTCGAACCAGCTCTGATATTCGGCCTCTTCCACCATTCCACCGACATACGCGATATCGTAATAGGTATCCGCCCAATAAAATTTGAACTTTACTTCGCCGTTGGAATCATTCCCATCATATAGATCTCCTATTTTCCACTGTCCCTGTTTCGGATCAATTCGGAGTCCCGAATACTTTGTTGACAGCGGCCAGGGATTCCCATCTACGGCGTAGTTCTCCGGGAACGATGTCGGAAGTTTTCCGGGCGCCGGAAACCGGAAAAAACTGATATCCCCACCCCAGGAAACAGTTGGTGAAAG
>JAEEKV010000319.1 GCA_016282595.1 Lachnospiraceae bacterium | reverse complement strand
TGCTGGCAGCCGTCCGGGCAAGAGATACGGACCTGCTGGTTTTGGATGAGCCCGCTTCTCCCCTGGATCCTCTCATGCGAGACGTGCTTTGCAGCCGGATCAGCGACTATATCTCCGGTGGTGACGGAGAGCGTTCGGTGTTCTTCTCCACCCATAACGTGGCAGATATGGAAAACATCACCGACTACGCCATCATCATGGAGCATGGCTGCGTAGTGGAAAAGGGCTTCGTGGAAGAACTGAAGGAAAAATACGTGCTGGTAAAAGGGGATGCGGAGGATACTGAGGCCGCTAAGAAAATTCTGTATTCCATCTCCGCTAATCCCTACGGCTTTGAAGGGATCTGTCTTGCCGATGATCTGGACAAGCTGGCGGGTATGAAGCTGACAAAGGAAACACCCTCTCTGTATCAGATCAGCGTAGCGGTAATGAAGAAAAATACAAGGATGGTGATCTGAGATGCTGAAAAGTCACAAAGCCATCGTAGGCAGCCGGTTTTACAACCTCACCTACTTCATACTGCCCATCCTGTTTACTGTGATCGGTCTTCTATACCGGCTCATGTCATCCAAGATGATCATAGAACCGGTTTTGGTCGCTCAGGCCATCCTGATGCTGTATGAATGCTCAACGGAATACTTCGGTTACGGACCCATCTACCGAAAGAACAACCTGGGAATGGAATACCTGAAAACCTCAGTTAGCGGTATGCAACTTTTACAAAAAAGCATTCTGACGGATTCCCTCCTTCGGATCGCAAGAACCTTTATCTATACCCTGCTGCCGGCTCTCTTCATTCCCAAAAGCACGGATGATCTCCTGCTTTATCCGGTCTTTGCACTGGTGCTGGCAACCATATCGGTATGGGGCGTCAATCTGACCCGCTACATCACCATGTATGGTTTCTTGATGATCTCCAACGGTCCCTTGATGGCCTTTGGTATGATCCTGGATAACCTTTGCATCATGGTTCCCGCCGCAAGGATCCCCATGATGATCATCCTTGTGATCCTGCTCCTCGGCGGCGTATTGTTTACACAGAAATTTGCAGAAAAAAAGATCCGGGCATCCTATTCGGATCTGCATTAATCGGAGGATACTATCATGACTGAAACAATGAAATACCTGAAGCTTTGCAAATACAGTTTTCGATTCAAAACCAACATTGCTTTTTTGATCCTGTTCCTTGCCATCGGTGTGATTAACGAACTTGTCACATCCGGCACTGAATATCTGGGGGGCTTTTATATTGTGCTGACCAGTGTTTATATGTTCCAGTTCATTATGTCCCTTTCCATGTCTGACATGATCCAGGCTTCGGGGATCGGACGAAGGATCCATCTGGATGTTCCGGTTATGCTGAATGTGCTGCTATCCACAGTACTCTATACGCTGCTGGTTATCTACAGGTTCATTATGGCGTATCTCCATCCGGAAAAGGCAACTCAGATTGCAACATCCCTTCTTATGATCGACATCATGTTCTTCGTGCTGTTTATCTATACCGGATTTGTATATAAGTATTTTTTAGCCTCCCTTCTGGTCTTTGCCTTTACCTTCGTCTTTGTAGTGGGCGGATCCAATTTTCTCATAGGACTTCCCGGCCTTGTCATTACCATGCCGATGGCAGCCATTATTGGATATGTCGCTATTCTCGCCGGAGCCATATTGCAGTATCTGATCTGCAAAGCCCTGGTGAATAAGCCCATCTCCCAGAGAGCCTTCCGGGGGATCTTCAAGGAAGCCAGGTAAGGATACAAACAACTATTTCTGCAATCAAAAACAGCTGCGGCACAGGCCTGCAGCTGTTTTTTAGTATAAATGAAAATGGATGGCTTACTCTGCAAATAAGGGGGTGGAAAGATATCTGTCTCCGGAATCGGGAAGCAGAACCACAATGGTTTTTCCCTTATTCTCCGGTCTCTTTGCCAGAATCTCTGCTGCCTTTAAGGCTGCTCCTGAGGAAATTCCCACCAGGATTCCTTCGGATACCGCAAAGGCTTTTCCTTCTGCGAAGGCATCCTCATTCTCAATGGGGATGATCTCATCATAAACATCGGTATTCAGTACATCCGGCACAAATCCTGCACCGATTCCCTGAATCTTATGAGCCCCCGGGGTTCCTGTGGAAAGAACCGCGCTGGTAGCAGGCTCAACAGCTACCACCTTCACATTCGGGTTCTGCTCCTTTAAGTACTCTCCCACACCGGTAATGGTTCCGCCAGTACCGACGCCTGCTACAAAGATATCCACCTTTCCGTCTGTCTGCTCCCAGATCTCCGGTCCGGTTGTCTCTTTATGCTTCTTGGGGTTAGCAGGATTTACAAACTGTCCCGGGATCACGGATCCGGGGATCTCCTTCTGCAGCTCCTCTGCCTTGGCAATGGCACCCTTCATGCCCTTTGCTCCCTCGGTCAGAACCAGCTCTGCTCCATAAGCCTTCAGAAGATTTCTTCTCTCTACACTCATGGTATCCGGAAGTGTCAGGATGGCACGATACCCTTTGGCTGCTGCAACGGCAGCAAGGCCGATACCGGTATTACCGCTGGTGGGCTCGATGATGGTAGCCCCCGGCTTTAAAATCCCCTTTGCTTCCGCATCCTCGATCATAGCCAATGCGATACGATCCTTTACGGAGCCTGCGGGATTTAAGTACTCCAATTTGGCAAGTACGGTTGCCTCTGTGATCTCTCTTTTTGCAGCGTACTTGTTCAGCTGCAGGATCGGTGTCCTTCCGATCAGTTCCAATGCACTCTGTTTGATATCGCTCATTCTGCAAATCCTCCTGTCATTTTTCTATGCCATATATGCCGTTTCTTTGGCTGTCTTTATGCTATCACCGCAAAAGCCCTTTGCAAAGTTCGTAGTTTTTATCATCAGTGATAGCTTTTGCTTATCGCAAGCCTTTAGCCTATGGTCTTATGGATGAAGCTCAGTAGATTTTCTCTGGTGGTGGATTTCAGAATATAGCCCTCGGGACGAAGCCCCATGACTCTGGCAACGCTTTCCTTGGTTCCTATCCCTGTCAGAAAAACCACGGGAATATGCTTGGTCGCTTCCTCCTGCCTTAACATCTGAAATACCTTTGGCCCATCCATCCCCGGCATTTCATAATCCAAAAGGATGAGATCCAGGGGATTTCTCATGGCATAGGAAATGGACTGCATACCATTGGTAACTACGCCAACATGAAAGTCGTCCTTGATCCAGGCCCGTACCATCCCTGCATAGGAAGGATCGTCATCCACGATGAGGATCCGCTTTTTTGCCCCTGCCTCAGGGGTTTCGGCAATGGCTTTTTCCACTGCACTTTTGAGAACGTCTGCATCCACCGGACGATCCAGCCAGCCATATCTGTCGATGTCCGGAACTGCCTGCTCCAGGTCGGAATGAAACTTCTTTTCTCCCAATATGAGCATCCTGCTTTGACAATCCCGAATGGTATCACAGATGCGAAAAAGGGCCCGGGTCCGAAGGGGCGCATCCATGATATCGCCAGGCAGATACAAAAGGAACAGATCCGTATCCTTTGCCATGGCGCTGATCTGATCAAACTCTTCCGTCAGGATCTCTACCTGATAGCCCATTTCATTAAGCTTTCTTTCTATCCCTTTTACCACCACACTGTACTGGTACAGGACAATGACAATGTTCTTTCGGCTCGTTTTTGTTTCCATTGATCTACCCTTCTTATCTCAGTTTTTACTGCTCGGAAAGCAGTGCTTCAACCCCCTCATAATCAAACCTTCCGATGCTCTCACGGATCTTGGCAAACCGCTCCTGTTCATTTTCCGGAATGCTGTAAGCATCCAGCTCCTGCAGGATCTGTTCCATGCGCTCCAAGTCCATCGCCACGGCTGCATGTCCCAGTTCCTCATAGACGGTTTCCATCAGATCGGCATCTGCCACCGGTTTTTCCTCTTCGGTCTCTTCCTCTTCGGACTCATTCATGAAAAGCGCCTCCCCCAACAGATCTCTTAACTTCCCATAGTCCTGCACAAAGGCTTTGTGATACCTATCGATATAATCTGCGTCCCCTTCTTTTCCGGCCATCTCCAGATTTTCCGCACGCCTTGCCAGCTCTGTAGCACCAATGAGTTTGGAAGAACTCTTCAGCGCATGGATCCGGATGGTATAGTTTTTCAGATCCTTTGCATCGTAGAAGGCATTCAGCTCTGCCACCTTTTCCGGGTAGGCATCATAATAGATTCGGGCCACGGTTTCAAAGGCTTCTTCTGAGCCACTGTTTTCTAGTGCCTCATCCGGATCTATACCCTCAATTTTCTGATACCATTTCAGAACGGGCTCTTCCGGCTCCCTATTAAATCGGCTTGCCGGATCCGTCTGAATCTCCGGCTTTTCCTCCTCTTCCTCTGTCTTTCGTTCCGGGATAAAGGAACCGATGTTATAAGATTTGCCTGATTTTTCAAAATACAACAGGCCAAAGCTGCCGGGTCCGCAGTTTGAGGTAATGGCAGCCGAAGCCGGTTGGAAGATCACATGCTCGAAATAGGCGATCCTTCCTACTTCCTCCCGGATCCAGGAAAGGGTTTCCATAGACAGATCCGCATAGGTGATAAACAATACATCCGGATCCGGAGTAACATCTATAGGGAAAGCTTTGCGAATGTATTTTTTATATGCCGCCTCCCGATTACCTACCCAGATGTTGTCCAGAATGGATCTGTCATCCTTGAAATGCATACCGGGATGCAGGTTCAGGTTTTTTGCAATCTTATGGATGTTCTTTCCAAGGAGCCCCTTCTTAACCATATAATCAGTGGTATCGATGACAAAGCTGCAGCGAAGACGGCGTTTAACCTCCTCAAGCTCTTTTACGATCTCCTCCACAGGGATATTCTGCCCCACCAGCTTCTCGGCGATCAAAACCAGAAGACCTGTAGCTGAAGACAGGCACTCGGAATTGATGACGGTCACGTTATCAAAGGATCTGGCCGCCTCACAGGCAATATGATAATCCTCACTCATACTGGTAGTCAGAGAAATATGGATCAGGTGATGAGCTCTCTTTAATGCATTTGCGAAAAACTCCGTATATTCGTTCACATCCGGCGGAGAAGATACAGCTCTCTTGCCGCTGTTGATATACCGGATCAGCTCGTTGGCATCCATCTGCTCTCCATCCTTGAACACACCTTCCTGGGTACGGATGAGGAAAGGCAGGATCGGCAGCTTCAGCTCCTCAACGATATCATGAGGCAGATCGCTCATACTGGTGGTGGTGATGATCACTGCTTCTTTTCTGGCAAATCCGGAAACGGTATTGATATCCTCCTGCAACCGTATCAGTTTACCGGAAAGGATCAGTTTATCCCTGGGAATATGACGAATCAGAACCTCTTCCATATCCTGTCCGGATACAGGTTTCATCAGATAGCTGTCAAATCCGGCTCTGCTGTAAAGATCCCGGTTATCACTTCCGGCATTGGCAGTCAGGACAATGACGGGAGTGGTTCTGTTCATTCCGCCTGTCTGATTCCGAAGTCCCTTCAGACATTCGATACCATCCATCTCAGGCATCAGATGGTCCATCAGGATCACATCATAGTGGACCCTCAGGGCAAGCTCCAGGGCTTCTCTTCCGCTTTCTGCGGTATCGATCACGGCCCTGGTATCCACAAGCAGTTTTTTCTCCACCTCCAGGTTCATGACATTATCATCTACAATGAGAACTCTGGCATCCGGCGCCTTGAAGCTGCTTTCATAGTGGCTTCTCTTAATAAGCTGCTGGTTATGGATACGCAGCGATCCGATGGGTGCCGCATCCGAAACACCCTGCCTGAGCGTAACGGTAAAGGTGGATCCCTCGCCGTAAACACTGCTGACAGAAATGGTTCCTTCCATGAGATCCACCAGCTGTTTTACTATGGAAAGACCCAGGCCCGTGCCCTCTATGAGTCTGTTTTTTTCTTCTTCCAATCTCTTGAAAGCATCAAAGAGGTAAGGAAGGGATTCCTTTTTAATACCCATTCCGGTATCGGTTACGGTAATGGTCAGCTCTGTCATCTGGGCATCTATCATCTTGCTTTCGATCTGCAGATCCACAGAGCCGTCCTGGGTGTATTTCACTGCATTGTTCAAAAGGTTAATAAGGATCTGCCGGATCCTGACTTCATCTCCGTAAAGCACTGCCGGAACACCCGGATCGATGTTCACCTCCAGCTTCAGTCCCTTATCCTGTGCCTTCACCCAAATCATATTCACGATCTCGGAGATCATATCCGCCACCCGGTAATCCACGGGAAGGATCTCCATACTGTCGGCTTCCATCTTGGAAAAGTCCAGGATATCGTTAATGAGGGCAAGAAGCATCTTACCGGAGCCCTGAATTCCCACGGCATCCCTGATGATCTCATCCGTTGCCTTCTGATCCCGAAGGATCAGCTCGTTGAGTCCCAAAATAGAATTGATAGGGGTACGGATCTCATGACTCATGCTGGAGAAAAAGCGGTTTTGGGAACGGGTCAGTTCCTCTGCTCTCTGGGCTTCTTTTTGTGCACGATCCGTTTGTCTGCGCAGCAGACGGTTCTGGGACCAGGTCATCAAAAAGCAAAGGCTACCTACCATGATCAGTGAGATATAGGAATCCACGAAAAACATTTTTCTGGAGTGTTCCGTTACATACTGGGGATAGTAATAAGCCACAACATAGCATACAAAAGATTCCAGCAGCAAAAAGCCCAGAATCAGTTTTCGAAAGACACCCGTCAAAGACAAACCCACATACATGAAACCGAAGATCAGCCAGATCACACCGCCACCTGTTAAACCGCCGCCGAAGAAAAACAGCGCCGGAAAGATCAGCAGGCAGAACATAACCACCAGGATGGATACTGCTGTTTTGATCTTTTCCCTGTGCAGACATATAAAGGTAACCAGCGGCACTGCGATGACAACACCGATGAGGGTTATGATCTCCCCGATATGCTCCTTCATCACTATATCGCCCACTAACGCTACGATGGAAGCAAACTCCGAAAAGATGGAATAGAGCAGGAAGATCTGCTCATAGAAATCTCTGTCCGGATTGTTGATGATGTCTTTTACAAATCTGAAAAATCGGATTGGTTTCATAGGCCCTCACCTCCCAGATCGATCTTGGATTCGGGAAGTATCGTCATCATGACTCGTTCAAAGTCAGTGAGGCTGATGGGTTTTGCAATGAAACCGTCAAACCCTTCCTTCATAAACATTTCCCTGGCACCGGATAATACGTTGGCGGTCAGGACGATGACCTTGGCATCTCGGCCTTCCATTTCCGCTGCCTTTTTGATCTTCTTCATGGCTTCCACGCCGTCCATCTCCGGCATCATATGGTCCATAAATACTACATCATAATTTCCGTCGTGATATTTACGGATGGCTTCTTTCCCGCTGCCTGCCGTATCAACGATCATCTTGTAATCCGTAAAGACACTGGTTGCAACTACCAGGTTCATGGGTTCATCATCCACCACAAGGGCTCGCACATTGGTAAACATGGGCTTCGTTGAATCGAACCCTTCAATGTTCATTGCAGCACGTCCTTCATTGATGATCTTAATAACCGGATATGCATACAACGGTTTCGGCATACTAATGACACGGCTGCCCTTGGAAGGACTGAAGCCGGGATAAGCAGATACCGCAACTACAATATCCCCTTTGCTCAGCTCATCAAAATAAGCAGGGTTCTCTTCGTATTCCTCCTGCCCCATAAAGATGTGGGTAACGGAAATCTTTTCCTGAAACCGCTCGATATCCCGAATGGTTTCCGCAGGATACAAAGGCACATGGATACCGCCTGCCAGGTTAGCCGCCATAGACCTGTAAAACTCTCTGACTCTCGGCACCTTATACTTATCCGAACGGACATGGAACAGGATGTTGCCCGTAAAGGTCTGGGGCAGCACAAGACAGTTGGACTCATCGATGACCTTCTGCGGAATGGTTACCCGCACTGTCGTTCCCACATTTTTATTACTTTCAATCTTCACAAAGCCGCCCATGGTATGGGCAAATCCATAGACGATATAAAGCCCGAGGCCAATGCCGCCGGTGCTTCTGTTTCTCTTCTTATTGACCTGGAACATCCCTTCTGCCAGGGAGGCCAGGGCCTTTTGATCCATACCGATTCCGGTATCCGTCATCTCAATACACAGATTGACGCCGTAATCGGTATTCTCCGAATACATCCGCACATAAATGCCTCCGCGCCTGGTAAACTTCACCGCATTCTCCAGAAGATATCGAAAGATCTTGTGCAGCTTTTTGATATCACCCTTCATCCAACTGGGTACCGAGGGATCCAGATCCACCACCAGCTCCAACTCGTTGCTGTTATCCAAAAGACGGAAGCTGGTTACCACATCGTTGATGAGAGAAGTACTCATATACTCCTCTTCCTCCAGAATCACCTTGTTTCGCTTACATTCCGTATAATCCTGGATATCCTCGATCTGGTATGCCAAACGGATCCCGGCATCCTTGATGGAGTAGGCTTCCTTTCCGATCTTCTTTTTGATGAGAAGGTCCGACATGCCGTTTACCACATTGACCGGAGTACGCAGCTCATGAGAAATGTTGGAAAGAAAATCCTCCATATCCGCATCATTGATCTCGATACGCTCCTCCAGCTTTTTCAGAAGCGTCCCCTCTTCAATCCGATCCTCGATCATACGCATACAGCAAAAATACACAATGGTTACGATGATGATATACAAAACCATCCTTGAGGTATTCAGTGCATCAAAGGTAACAGAGCCGCTCTGATAGGCCATGAGCAGCTGCAGCACCATGATCATGGCATATTCCATGATAAACAGATTCATCATGTAGGAATGATTGAAAAAGGAAAATACCAAAAGTGCCAGAGACGCCACCAGAGACGCATCAAAAAAACTGGTTTCATGGACACCGTGATAAAACAACATAATTGCCGTAAAGATCACATAGTAATATTTCCTGATCCTAAACTCAATGGAGGACAGGATATTGATCACCCAGATAAAGGCCATGCCCACCAAGACCAGGGGCGGAACCCAAAATTCCCAGTGCAGGATCAGGCTCTCAATGGACAGTCCGATAGCGCCGATGGACATCAATATGATGGTAAAGTTTTCCGTTCTGCGTTGTTCCATAAAACCCTCTTACACTTTTTTGTATTCCTGAAGTGCTGCTATAACTGCATCATAATCATAGTGCTCCGTAGCTTCCGTAAGCTTCGCCCAGAGCTGTTGCTCCTCATCCGGTATCCCATAGGCTTCCATCTCCTTAAAGATGCCGGTCAGCATGTCGCAATCCATTTCCTCAGCTCCCTTATAAAGCTCTGCATAAACATCCTGCAAAAGCTCTGCATCCGCAATGGGTTTTTCCTCTTCTGCCTCTTCCTTTTCGAACAAAGCGGAAAGGGGCTCTGAAAAGGCCCGATAATCACGCATAAAGGCTTCGTGATGATCTCTGATATACTGCCACTTTTCCGCCTTCCCCGCATTCTCTAATGACTGTGCATCTTCTCCGAGAGTCTCGGCGCCGATGATCCTTGCGGAGGATTTTAATGCATGTACCTTGATGGTGTAATTCTTCAGATCACCCTTTTCATAAAAGCCCTCGATCTCCTGCGCCTTTTCCTCCAGAGAGGTATAGAAGATCTTCAAAAGGGGCATGTAGGAATCCACGGATCCGCTGTTTTCAATGCCCTTTCGTACATCGATCATTCTGGTTTCCGAAAGTTTAATCAAAGCGGGGGGGATCTGCTCCTCTGTCTCGGAAGGCTCCTCTCTTACCAGGTGCCGCTCCACCTTCTCAGGCGGCAGATAATCCAGCATCATTTCCTCCAGTTTCCCTGCATCAATGGGTTTGGTGAGATAATCGTCAAACCCCTCTGCAATGTACTTTTCCCTGGCTCCTGAAATGGCGTTAGCCGTCAGGCAGATAGCCGGAGTCCGCAGGTTGGGATTCTTTTCCTGAGCCCTCATCTCATGGAGGGTCTCGATCCCGTCCTTGTGGGGCATCATATGATCGAAGAAGATCATGTCATACTTCTTATCCATGGCAAGGGCCAGTCCTTCGTCTCCGCTGCCTGCCATATCGATCTTAACCTTGGTCTGCTTCAGCAGGGAGGCAAATACCATCAGGTTCATGGGATTGTCATCGATGACCAGCACCTCAGCCTTGGCTGCCGTAAAGGTTTCCCGATATATACTGTGCTTATGCAGCGCCTCCTTGAAGGCTGTCTCATAGTCTCCCAGTCCTTCCCATTCCATAACCTTCTGCTTGAGGCTAAAGGAAAAAACGGAGCCCCTTCCGTACTCACTGCGCAGGGAAAGAGAACTGCCCATGAGCTCCAGCAGATGGCGGGTAATGTTCAATCCCAGACCGGTTCCTTCGATGGTACGGCTCCTCATATCTTCGATGCGCTCAAACTCCGTGAAGATCTTGTCCTGCTCTTCCTCTTTGATACCGATACCCGTATCCTCTACCGCCACCTCAAGCAGAACACTGTCAGGCTCTGCTTCTATCTTTTTGTAACCGATCCTGAAGGTGATACTGCCCTTTTCCGTATATTTCACGGCATTGGTTAACAGATTGGAAAGGATCTGGCGGATCCGGATCTCGTCACCATACAAAAGCTTCGGAGTTTTTCTGTCAAACCGAAGGTTCAGATCCAGCCCCTTTTCCGTTGCTCTGGGATGGATCACATTCACCAGATCATTGATGAGGGAGGACAGATCATATTCCGCCAGCACAAGCTCCATTTTTCCGGCTTCGATCTTGGAAAAATCCAGGATATCATTTACGATTCCCAAAAGGGTCTGTCCGGACATCTTCACGCTTTCCGCATAGGCCAGCATCTTCTGATCCTCGCACTCCCGCAGGATCATCTCATTCATACCCAGCACCGCATTGATGGGGGTGCGGATCTCATGGGACATATTGGACAAAAATGCAGATTTGGCATCACTGGAGGCAAGGGCCTTTTGGGCAATGAGGCCCCGCCTGATGGAAACAAACAACATGATACCGATGATCAGCACCATGGCAATGACAATAAGGATGGTAACGATGAGGGTACTTGTAATGGATGCAAAATCCTTTGTGGCATTATGCACCGAAATACAATGCCAATCCCCCTGGAAAGGAGCATCATAGGCAATGTAATGCTGGCCCTGATAACGAAATTCCACCGTATGATCCCGGGAGGCCTCCAGCAGTTCTTCCACCGTTGCCCCCAGGGTACCGTATTCCTGTCTGTAATTTTTCCCCACCTCGTCAATATCCGAATGGGTGACTACAACCCCTTCTCCCGTAAGGATCATCTCAATATCCGAGGAGCCTTTTCTGACCGCTTCCTCCGTCAGCTTTTGCATCCGATCCAGGGAAATATCTACGGAGATAACACTGACCTTATCACACAGGGTTTTTCCCAGAGCCAGCATGGTATTGCCTGACTGCACATCCACATAGGGCTCCAAAATGGTAATCTCCCCGGGATGTTTTCTGGGATTTGTGTACCAGGGACGCACGGTGGCATCAAACCCTTCGGGGGGCTCCCAAAGAGTTCCGCTGAAAAACCTTCCGTTGATGTAGCCGTACAATCCCGTGGAGTTTTCAAATACCGCATTCCGGATGGCCGTGGATTGCCCTACCAGAAACTCCTGAATCTCATCATCCGTTTTTTCTTCGGTGATCATCTGATCAAGAGTATAAGCCGTGAACTTGATAAGATCGATATTGGTAGTCAGGTACTTATCAAACTCTCCCGCCGACTGACTTGCCGCAAGCCTTCCCGACTTGATGATGCTGGCTCGTTTTTCCCCAATAAGCTTTTGATAATACATAAAGACGATCCCTGCGAAAAAAACAATCACAAGGATGCCAATGATCACGCTGGTAATGAGCATGCGATTTTTTACTTTCCCCAATCGTTTCATGACTGACCCTCTTGCACATACTCCGTATAGGCAAACTCAAATTCCACATTCATTTTGTAATGTTCCCGATCCTCTTCCCAGGAGCTGATGATCCGCTCCACAGCCGCATCTGCTTCGGCCTTGGTTCTTCCGGTAAGGACTACGAAAAACTGATTGGATCTGTTTTGCATCACCAGATCACTCTTTCGAAGAGTTTTCTGCAGATGCTCCTGAAATTTCATAGCCGCCTCCATACAGTTGCGTTCGCTGATCACTTCCTGGGGCTTAAGCGCAAACAGGATCTTTGCCACCTTTCCGCCATAGCGTTTATAAAAGCGCATGATATAACGAAAGACAATGGCAAAGGCCTCTCTGCCCAAAAGCAGCGCCTCATCCATATCATTTCTCTCTTCCACGATCTTGGTGATCCGTAAAAGCTCCTGACTCAGATCCCCTTCCACGGGCTCAAAATCTTCTTCCGACTGGTCATAAACCGCAAAGCCGTGTTTTCCGTTTTGCTTCACCGCATACAGGGAATTGTCTGCCAGAGAAAAGAGGGACTCATAATCCCGTCCGTGTTCCGGTACCATAGCTGCGCCGATGGAAATTCCCAGGGGGATGCCGTTATCCTCTCCCAGCAATCTGGCTGCCTCCAGTCCCAGTTGCTGATTCAGTCTGGTGCTCAGAGATGCAACGGAAGCCTTATCTGATACGTTCATGAAAAATCCCATAAACTCGTCACCGCCGATCCTGGCAATCACGTCATGCTCCCTGATATTACGCCTTACCACATCTGCAAAGGCCTGCAAAACCCGATCTCCCATATCATGTCCGTAGAGATCGTTTACCAGCTTAAAGCTGTCCAGGTCCATGATCATAAGGACTCCCGAACTGTCCTGACAAAGCCTTATCACCTGGGCGGTTCCGCTGGCCTTATTGAGAAATCCCGTCAGCTTATCAACAGAAGCCTCTTCTGTCAGGGTTTCGATGGTTTTGGAATTGGTAATGGTATTGTGAATACGACGGATCAGGATATCCCTGTTAAAGGGCTTTCGGATAAAATCAGAGGCTCCCGCCTTGAGGCCCCGCCGCTCCGTCTCCGAATCGTTTTCTCCTGTCAGGAAAATGACAGGGATATGCTTCCGGCCCACTGCGTCCTCAAACTCCCGCAGTGCATGATAGGTTTCGAATCCGTCCATATCCGGCATGAGAATATCCAGAAGGATCAGATCCGGTGTATTTTTCTCAACAAATCTCAAAAGATCCTTGCCCGAGCGCAGACAACTGACCTTCATATTCTCCTCACCCAGCAGGTTTCTGGCGTTTGTCAGGCTCAGGGCTTCATCATCTACTACTACAATTTTATAGTCCATAAATCCATTCTCCGAAAAAAGGTCATATATACCTTTATTAAACCACTTTTCGGCTCTAAATTCCACCTTTTTCAGTGGGTTTCGTTTGTCTCCCTTTACAACTATGTCTCTTCCATGATGCGTGCCCTGGGGGATTCCAAAACCCCTTTGTACTTTTTGATCTTTTCCACCTTCCTGAACATCATTCTGGATGCGATACTGGTTCTATTTCAGGCGAAAGATCGACGTATAATAAAAAAACACCGATATCCGAAAGTGCGTCGGATATCGGTGTTTTTTTCTAATGCTATGATCAATCCTTATGATCGTAGGGGAAGATCGTCTGGATGGTTCCGTCGGGATTGTATTTCAGCTCCGTATATTTCACGGTTCTTCTGTGGTTGATCCCATTGGAGAACTCGCAGTCATGGTAGAACAGATACCATTTTCCGTGATACTCCACGATGGAATGATGAGTAGTCCAACCGATAACAGGCTCCATGATCCGACCTCTGTAGGTAAAGGGCCCTTCCGGAGAGGTGGAGGTTGCATACACGATGTAATGGGTGGTTCCGGTGGAATAAGACAGGTAGTAAAGACCATTGTACTTGTGCATCCAGGGACCTTCGAAATATCTTCTGTCTTCATCTCCTGCCTTGATGGGATCGCCGTTCTCATCTACGATGGAAACCATCTTCGGAGGATTCTTAAAGGACTTCATATCCTCGGAAAGCTCTGCAAAATAGGGACCCAGGGATGCTGCATCCGCAGGGATCTCATCGGGATTTTCCACAAAGGATCCGGTCTGCCATTTTTCAAGCTGGCCGCCCCAAAGTCCGCCGTTGTACATGTAGTAGCGTCCGTCATCATCCTGGAGCACACAGGGATCAATGCTCATGCTGCCTGCCATATAATCAGGCTCTGCCTTGAAAGGTCCTACAGGACTGTCGCTGACTGCAACGCCGATCCTGAAGATCCCTTCCTTGTCTCTTGCGGGATAGTACAGATAGTACTTTCCGTCCTTGCAAACGCAGTCCGGAGCCCACATCTGCTTATCCACCCAGGGAATGTCCTTCATGTGCAGGGCTTCGCCGTTATCAACGCAATCTGCATCCAGATCATCCATGGAAAGAACGTGGTAATCCTCCATCTGGTACTCGCCGCCGTCATCATCATCCTCGCCGTCATGGGCCAGATCATGTGACGGATACACATAGATCTTGTCGTTAAATACGTGTGCGGAAGGATCCGCAGTAAAAATGTGGGTCACTAAAGGTACTCTTTGCTTCATGGTTTTTCCTCCTGGTTGTTGGTTTCATATGCTGAAAGGTCTGTTTACAGAACCTCCTTCAACGCTGCTTCATAAATGTTATCATCTGCTACGCTTTCGTCTTTAATGCTCTTATAGGCCATCTTCAAACGCAGGGTAACCGGTTTATCCTGGATCTTGCGGATACCGCCTACTGCAATGCGGATCTCCTCCACCAGCCCCTGGATTTGGAGCCAGTCCCCTGTGGGTACGATGAGGGCAAAAACAGAATCCTTGATCCTGGCTGCCTGACAGGTCTTTCCACCGATCTGCAGCATCTTTCCGGAGATCTCCTTCAAAAGCCCGGCACTGATCTGCTCATCATAGGTTTTCAGGATACGACCATAGGTGGTATTGTTCAAAAGGATCACACCGTACTCTTTTCCCTGGGACCTGTGTTTTTCCTTGAACTCCTCCAGGGTATCCAAAAAGGCCTTCTCATTCATTAGTCCCGTCTTTTTATCTGTGCGGACCAGTTTCTGCTTCAGGGACAGTTTCCTGCGTTCCAGGTTCATATCCTCAAAACGTCCCAGGATCCCCACGATCTTTTCTCCGTCATAGATGGGCATCCTGCTATAAACCACATCATAGCCCTTGCCGTCTATGGTGACACGTCCCGGCTGGTCCTGGAATTTCGTTCCGCTGGCCAGGATCTGTTTCTCCAATCGTGCCATCTCTCCGGGATCTGTCAGCCATCCCATTTCTTCTTCGCTCTTTCCGATGATCTGCTTTTCATCACTGATACCGAAGTACTGCATAAAGGCTGCACTGACGCCACGGAACCTGCGATCCGTATCCTTCCAGAAAAACAGAAGTCTCGACTTCCACAGAATATTCTCCCAGATATCGGCATACTCCCGTCTCTGATCCGGCTCGCCGGCACCGGACTTTGCCCCGGCACCTTCATCAGGTCCGAACTCCACAGATACATAAGGCTTCATACAATACAGATACTCCACTGCCCCCACAGCAGGAATTCGCATCAGCAGGATCTCTTCCTTCTTGTAACTTCCGTCTTTTTGCTTAAACTTAAAGACATCAGCCACATATCCGTTATCAGAAGCCTCAATCCTCTGCTCCAGGGTATCCAGATCCAGGAAATTGCGGTAGCGCTCCTGGTCCGTGGGAAATACCACATGCCTGGCCATGGTTTCCAGTCCCTCACGAAGCTTCTTCTGACTGTCCTCAGTAGGGGGTGCATACTTCAGATTTCCTAAGAGAGGTGAAATGGTATTCTCATCCGGCCTTACCCATAGGATCATCTCAAACAGATGATTGATCTCTCCCAGCTTTGCATCAAGCTGCTCCACTGCGGATTTCGCCATATCCCTGGACAGATTCAAAAGGGACCCGCGTATTACGGTACGCCCTTTATTGCGGGCTATGACCTGTCCCGTAAAGCACAAATAGCTTCCGTTTCCGGTATAGTAAAAGGTTTCCTGCTTTCCCGTCCTTTTCAGATGATCCGCAAATTTCCGGTATTCACTCAAAAGAGGAGAATTGGTCTGATAGATCCTTCTGTCAATCTCGCTCAGATCCATATCCAGATCTTTCGGATCGAAGATCTGTGCTCTGTACGCCCTGTTCATATAGAGGGTCCGGAAGCTTTCTCCGTCATCCTCAATGATCTCAAGCGGCGTATCCGTATCCCGGATGGTAAAGCCCGCCACCTCGTAAAACTGCCTCCAGGATCTGGTCTCCGACGGGATCTGTTTCTCTTCCAGGTGTTCAAACACATCCAGTACAGGCTCCGGTTTTCCGTAATAGTAGCCCTGGATCATACCGCATCCGATATTACGCAGAAACTCCAGTTGTTCCTCCGTTTCCACGCCCTCTGCCAGGGTTTTCATGCCTACATCCTTAGCCATTGACACCGTAGCGCGCATAATGCTCTTGGATTTATCCGTAAAGGGCGTCAGGAAACGCATATCCATTTTCAAGGTGTCGAAATGATAGTCCTTAAGCATGGTAAGGGAGGAATAGCCGCTGCCGAAATCATCCATCCAGATCTCATAGCCTGCGTCCCTGAATCGCTGGATCACGCTTGTCATCAGATCCTCATCCGATGCGATCATACTCTCAGTGATCTCGATATGAATAAAATCCCTGGGAATATCATATTTCTCTACCGCCTTTTCCACCACATCCACCATGTCGCAAAGGACAAAGTCCATACGGGAGAAATTGACGGAAACCGGAACCACGGGAAGCTGATCCTCGATCCGGCCATGGATATATTCGCATACCCGCTCCACCACATAAGCATCCAGCTTGTGGATCAAATGCTCATGCTCCAGGGTTTCGATAAATTCATTGGGGGGTAAAAATCCGATCTCCGGATCGATCCATCTTGTCAGGGATTCCATGCCGCAAAGCTCGCCGGTCAGGGATCGGATCACAGGCTGGAAATAAACCTTGACCCATCCGTTTTCCAGGGCTTCATCCAGCTTTCTGACAATGTATTCCTTGGTCATGACCTGCTTTGCAAGCCGGAAGGTATACTCCATGATATCGGTCTTGAGATCATACTTGATAAAGTCGCAGGTCATCTTGGCCATGGAGATCGCTTCCTCCACATCCAGATCCTGGGTGGTGGGAAATTCATAGACTCCGTATTTCCCGATGAGGTTAAAGTGATCCCGATAGGCTTCATCAAACCTGCGTTTCACCTCCTGCAGGCCTTCCATAAGGCCCTTTGACTTGGTAAAGACAACAAAGTGGTCGTCAGAGATCCTGGCGATGACGGCCTTGGGAAACTGGTTCTGCAAAAGCTGTGCCATCTCCATGAGGCACTCATCTCCCCTGGCGCTGCCGTGTTCAATATTCAAAAGCTTAAAGTTTACCAGATTGATATAGATAATGGCGCAGGATTCGCCTTCTTTTTTGGCGTATCTTTTAAACCGGGATTTCACGTTCTTGCCAAAGGAAAGCTTGGTGAACAGTCCCGTTACGCTGTCAAACTCAAAAGCGGTATCCTCCAGCCTGTGGAGAAACATCCAGGCATAGATCAGCGTTCCTTCGACCTCATCCTCAAAGATGCTCCAGTGGTTCACCACACGGATACTCTTGCCGGATTTTGTACAGACGGAGAAAAATACATATCCCGATTTTTGCTTCTTTTCCCGGATCTGGGCTATAAAATCCTCAATGACCTCATCCCTCTGGATGGGGTTGATGAGACCGTCATAACGATCTCCCACATAGTCCACAAAATCCTTAGGATCCGTACATTCGTAAAATCTTACGATACTGTCATTGACAAAGATCAGTTCCCGACTGTCATCCGCCTTAAAGATCACGGAACCGGCATTAAACAGATTTCCGAAATTCGGCACTAATCTTCCGATCCGACTTCCATCGTTAACCATCGCTACCCCTCCGATCCATTCTGCAGTCTTTCACGCACTTGCAACCCTTACGATCTCATTTCCCCAATGATGACTGCTAAGATCCTTTCTGATACCCACTATTGTAACAGTTTTACTACCTTTTCGGCAACCATGAATCTCTCTCAGGCACCGATGATCACCTGTGCTTTTGCCTTTTCGTCAGTTCGAATGATCTCATCCACCGCAGGCACGGTGATGGTGCCGGAGGTGGGATTTTTGATGCTGATCATAGGCGTGGTAATGGTAGCCGTCACATCTGACTTTTCAAAGGCCAGATCCGCATCCAGCATCCTGCAGTTGATGAGCTTTAGATCCTTGCAATAGCAAAGCGGCTGTGTGCCCTGGATGGTACAGTTTTCAAAGGTAACGTTTTCGCAGTACCATGCCAGATATTCTCCCTTGATCACGCTGTTTCTGACTGTGATATTTTTAGCGTGCCAGAAAGAATCCTTGGTATCAAAATTGCAATTCTCAAACACGGAATCCGTAATGTACTGGAAGGAATATTTTCCCTTCAGCGTCACATTGGAAAATTGCAATCTGCCGGAGCGCATAAAGAAATATTCACTCTCTGCTTTGCTGTTTTTCATCTCCACGTTTTTCACAAACCAGCCAAACTCCGGAGATATGATATCGCAGTCCTCGATGCGGATGTCGGTGCATTCCCGAAGCGCCTTGATGCCGTGCATCTTCGTATTCCTGATGGCTACATTTTCCGTGTACCAAAGAGCCGCCCTGCAAAGGGAGGTCATCTCACATCCGTCAATCAATACGTTTGTGTCATGCCAAAAGGGATACCGGAGATTGAAATAGCAATCCTTTACATCCAGATCGCTGCTCTCCTTCATGGCACTTTCGCCATCTGCCGGGCCGTCGAAACGGCACTCCCTAAGCACCAGACCGTGGCTTTCATAAAGAGCCCGTTCCTCGTCAAAGGTTTGATTTTCGATTGTAGTTCCCATTTTCTTTTCCCTCTTCTATTTTTGTGCTTCGAAAAATTCCAGGATCAAACCGTTTACGTCAATCCCGGTTAAGGATTCGTCATACCAGGAATGATGTCCTCCCATCACCATAACGGACCAAACGCATCTGCCGCTTTCATCCCCATACTTTAAGATGGTGGA
>JAEEKV010000318.1 GCA_016282595.1 Lachnospiraceae bacterium | reverse complement strand
GATTATGCCGGGATCGAGGATCTGATCGAAAAGGTGGATCGTCACAATCAAAAAGCGCTGCAAAGCGGAGGTGTTGTGATCGCCTGCGGTATGGCCAGGTATGAAAGAGCCGAAAATGCCGCTACGGTCTTTATGCGGGCGGATAAGAAGATGTATGAAAATAAAAGTGCATTAAAGGAGAAGCAGAAAAAACTCCATGGAGAATAGAAAAGACTATCACCGGGCGGCCATCCGTCAGATGGGCTGCCCCTTCTACCTGTATGATGAAAGGATCCTTTTCGAGAGGATTGCCCTGGTCCGCCGGGCGCTGCCGCGGATCGGGGTTTGCTTTGCCATGAAGGCGGCACCCGCTTTGGCAGGCGTTTTGAAGGATCGTGTTGACAGACTGGAGGTCTGTTCCACGGGAGAATACGCCATCTGTTTCGGCAAGGAGGTTACGCCGGAAAAGATCCTGGTATCCGGGGTGAACAAAACCGAAGAAAGCCTTCGGTGGATCCTGGACAGACTGGGAGAGCGCGGCTGCTATACCATAGAATCGGAGCAGCATTTCAGGCTGCTGGATTCCCTGGCTGCAGCACTTGGGAAAAAGCTTTCCTGCTATATCCGTCTTTCCAGCGGCAACCAGTTCGGCGTGGACCGGGAAGAACTGGAACACCTTTGCGAAAAGGTCATCGCCTCCCCGCAGCTGGAGCTTGTGGGGATCCACTATTTTTCCGGAACCCAGAAGACCATCAAGCGGATCGAAAAAGAACTGACGGAACTGGCAGAGTACGGGAAAAAGCTGCAACAGCAGCTGGGAAGAAAACTGTCTTTGGAATACGGTCCCGGATTGTCGGTAAACTGCTTTTGTAAGGAGCAGGCGGGTATGGATGCGGAGGGGATTTCCGCTGCTGCAGATGCGGCGATCCTGCAGGAGCAGGCAGATGCTACAGCCCAGCTTCAAGAGCTTGGCAGGATTTTGGAAGAGACAAGGATCCGCGAGGTCTTTGAAGAGGTCACCTTTGAATACGGCAGATTTCTGGCTGCCTGCTGCGGGTTCTATTTTACGAAGGTGGCAGATCTGAAAACAACGGAGGGTGTCAATTACGCCATTTTGGACGGCGGGCTTCACCAGATCACCTACTTCGGCAGTATGGCCGGAATGAAGCTGCCCTTTATCGATGTCATGAAAGAAGACGCGGGAGACTTAGAGACGGATCCCGGAAGGCAGGACTATCTGCTGGCAGGCTCCCTTTGCTCTGCCAATGATGTGCTGGTAAGAAAGGCGGCTTTGCCGGAGCTTTCCATCGGAGACATCCTGCGGTTTTCCTTAGCAGGTGCTTACTGCAGCACAGAGGGTATATCCCTGCTTCTGACCCGGGATCTTCCGGCACTGGCGGTGCTCTTGGAAGACGGCAGCATTAAACCTTTGAGGGGACATATGGGAACCAGTATGCTGAATGCACCGGATCTGCAGGATCCTTTATCTGTACCATATCGATATTAAATGAAAAGGAAGGAGAAACAAAAGCATGGAAAAGATTTTTGAGATTTTGGAGGACATTATTCCCGGAGAGGATTATGAAAACAGCACCAGCCTGGTGGATGACAACATCCTGGATTCCTTTGCAGTGCTTTCTTTGGTGACAGCCCTTGAGGATGAGTACGGGATCATGATCTCTCCCTCAGAGTTAGTGCCTGCTAACTTTAACTCTGCAGCAGCTATCCTGGAAATGGTAAACCGCCTTTCGGAAGAGTAATTCCGAAAGACGGTTTTTAGTTTTCTGTCAATTCTTTCGCTTTTCACCCCAGAAGAACAGGGCGATGGTACCCGGGCCGGTGTGGCTTCCGATGGTGGTACCGATGGTGAAGTGTTCCACCTTTCCGTTGAGGTTTGGCATGCCCCCTTCGATGAGATCGGAAAGGGCTTTGGCATCCTCGATGCAATCGGAATTGGAGATGAAGCATTTTTCGCTGTAATTTTCTCCATCCTTGGCAAGTTCCTTCATGATGGACCATTGCTTCTGGATGGCTTTGCTCTTGCCTCGGATCTTATAACGGGAAATCAGCCGTCCCATGTAATCTACTTCAATAATGGGACAGATGTTAAGCAGTCCGCCTACCACTCCCGCAGTCTTGGAAACCCGTCCGCCCCGGATGAGGTAAGTCAGATCTCCGGTCATAACCCAGTGATTGATCTCCAGCTTGTGCTCCTCAGTCCAGGCAGCCAGCTCATCGATGCTCATTCCTTCATCTCGAAGGTCAGCCAGCTTATCCATCAAAAGACCGTAACCGGAGGAGGCGGAAAGAGAGTCAATGACGATGAGTTTCCGTTCCGGATACTTTTCCGAAAGCTCTTCCTTGGCCAGTCTGGCGGAGTTTACCACACCGGAAATACCGGAGGATAAGGATATATGCAGGATATCCTTGCCTTCCTGCAGCATGGGCTCAAAGTAGTCGATGAACTCTCCCATACTGATCTGACTGGTCTTTGTCATAGAGCCGTTTCTCATGGCGTCATAAAAATCCTTAAAGGATATGGTCTGTCCCAGATCATCCAGATACTGCTTTCCATCCAGTTCATAGTGGAAATAGACATACTTAATATCCCGTTTCTCGAAATACTCTTTAGAAAGATCTGCTGTTGAGCATGCGCTCAGTACAAAATCACTCATAATCCTGGTTCCTTCCGTAGAACATATTTAAACCTTCTCTACTATAGATCAATATAGTGCAAAAGTCAACGCTTAATCGTGACAAAAACCGTGCAACGTGGTTTTTGATACTACATCCATTCCCCGAACCTGCGAAGGCATAACTTATACTTATGCTCCGACTTATCTTGTGAAAATCTATCTACCTATGTTATAATGACTAATTGTATGGCAAGAAACGGATTATGAAATGACAGAATGACTTAGGAGGATAAGAAACATGATGAAACTGTACGACGGAGGCGTTTATCTGGTGGACGGCACCCAGCTGATCCCGGATGATGAAAACAGCAGCGCAGCCCTGGCTGCGGCAGCGGGGCAGGCAACCTCAAAGGAGGAAGCAGCGAAGGGGACCATTGCTTACGGCATTTTGAAGGCCCACAATACCTCCGGCAATATGCAAAAGCTGAAGATCAAATTTGACAAGCTGACCAGCCACGATATTACCTTCGTGGGGATCATCCAGACGGCAAGGGCATCGGGACTTGAGAAGTTCCCCATCCCTTATGTTCTTACCAACTGCCACAATTCCCTTTGTGCAGTAGGCGGTACCATTAACGAAGATGATCACATGTTTGGTCTGACCTGTGCAAAGAAATACGGCGGCGTATATGTACCCCCTCATCAGGCAGTTATCCACCAGTTTGCAAGAGAGATGCTGGCAGGCGGAGGCAGAATGATCCTGGGTTCCGATTCTCATACCCGCTACGGTGCCCTGGGTACCATGGCTATGGGAGAGGGCGGTCCGGAGCTGGTAAAGCAGCTTCTGTCCCAGACCTATGATATCAACATGCCCGGCGTGGTAGCCGTTTACTTAAAGGGTGAACCCGCCTTTGGCGTAGGCCCGCAGGATGTGGCCCTGGCTATCATCGGAGAAGTTTTTGATAAAGGCTATGTAAAAAATAAAGTCATGGAGTTCGTAGGCCCCGGCGTTAAGAATCTGTCGGCAGACTTCAGGATCGGTATTGATGTAATGACCACCGAGACCACCTGCCTGTCTTCCATCTGGGAAACCGACGAAAAGATCCGTGAGTTCTATCAGATCCACAAGAGAGAAGAGGACTTCGGCGAGGAACTCCACCCTGCAAAGGTGGCTTACTATGACGGCTGCATCGAGATCGATCTGTCCAAGATCCGTCCCATGATCGCAATGCCCTTCCATCCCAGCAATACCTACACCATCGAAGAGGTGAATCAGAACCTTTCCGACGTTCTTGCAGATGTGGAAAAAAGAGCCCTTGTCAGCTTAGACGGTGCGGTAGAGTACAGTCTGAAGGACAAGGTAAGAGACGGCAAATTCTATGTGGATCAGGGTATCATCGCTGGTTGTGCAGGCGGCGGATTTGAAAATATCTGCGCTGCTTCCGATATCCTGAAGGGCAAATACATCGGCTCTGATGGCTTTACCTTAAGTGTATATCCGGCCTCCATGCCGGTTTATATGGAACTCATCAAGAACGGCTGCGCCGCTACTCTCATGGAGACCGGAGCGGTATTAAAGACAGCCTTCTGCGGACCTTGCTTCGGTGCAGGGGATACCCCGGCCAACAATGCATTCTCCGTTCGTCATTCCACCAGAAACTTCCCCAACAGAGAAGGCTCCAAGCTGCAGAACGGCCAGATCGCATCCGTAGCACTGATGGATGCCAGATCCATCGCAGCCACTGCTGCCAACAAGGGACGGCTGACACCTGCCAGCGAGTTCGGCGGAAGCTTCACCGGATACAGCTATCATTTTGATGAAAAGATTTACGAAAACCGTGTATTTGATTCCAAGGGCGTTGCAGATCCTGCTACCGAGATCCAGTTCGGTCCCAACATTAAGGACTGGCCGAAGATGGTAGCCCTGACGGATCACCTGGTACTTCGTGTGGTATCTGAGATCCACGATCCCGTTACCACAACGGATGAGCTGATCCCTTCGGGAGAGACCTCCTCCTATCGTTCCAATCCTTTGGGTCTTGCAGAGTTCGCACTGTCCAGAAAGGATCCCGCTTACGTGGGACGTGCCAAGGAGATCCAGAAGGTGGAGAAGGCAAGAGAAGCCTTTGTAGCCGGAGAAAGTCAGGAAAAACCCTGCAGCGCACTGGATGGTTTCCACGATGTTATGATGACCATTACCGAAAAATTCCCGGATGCAGTCCCTGAGAAGACAGGAGTCGGTTCCACCATCTTTGCGGTAAAACCCGGCGACGGATCTGCCAGAGAGCAGGCGGCAAGCTGCCAGAAGGTACTGGGCGGCTGGGCCAATATCGCCAATGAATACGCCACCAAGAGATATCGTTCCAACCTCATTAACTGGGGTATGCTGCCGCTGCTCATTCCGGCAGGGGAGCTTCCTTTTGCAAACCTGGATTACATCTTTTTACCGAATATCAGAAAAGCAGTAGAGGAAAAGGCAGATACTATTGAGGCCTATGCAGTAAAGGACGGCGGCCTGACAGCCTTTACCATGACTCTGGGCGAGCTGACGGATGAGGAAAGACAGATCATCTTAAAGGGATGCCTCATCAACTACAACCGCGTCTAAAGCTTAGGAAAGCGGAGGAAAAAACGTGTCAGAGAAAACCATTTATCTTCACATCGGGCAGCCCAAGACGGGTACCAGCTCGATCCAGCGCTTCTGTATCGAGAATGTGGAGATCTTAAACCGGGCAGGCATCGGTTATGAGCTTATGCCCTATACCTATTTGAAAACCAGACCGGAGCGAAACGCCAGGTTCCTTTCCACCGTTGTGCGGGATGAGAACCGCCAGATCATTAAGGGCGGTAAGGAAAAGAGAATGGAGGAGGCCTTCGGCATCCTGGCAGAGCAGTTGACCCGCTATGACAGCATTCTCTTAACGGATGAAAGACTTTGGAATTTCTTCGGCATCCGTGGCTATGATCCCTTGATCAAGCTCCAGGAATTTGCCAAGTCTCAGGGTGCAAGGGTTTGTGTGGTTGCATACGTGCGTCCTCAGGATGACTGGATCGTTTCTTTGTACAGGCAAAGGGTACAGGATTCCGATACGGACCTTTCCTGGGAGGATTTCCTGGCAGGGGGACCTGTGAGAATGTCGGTGCATTATGAAGCGGAGTGTGATCGCATCGCCGAGATCGTAGGACGGGAAAATATGATCTTCCGGGTCTATGACAGATCCCTCTTTCCGGGAGGCAAGATCGAGACGGACTTTCTGGATGCCCTGGGTATCACAGATCTTACGGGAATGAAGGAGCCGGTGCGGGAAACCAACCCTTCTCTTACCAACAACTATGCGGAGATCCTTCGGATTTTCAATACCCTCAATACGGAAGAGGGCATGAAGCTGACCAACCGCCTGTTTGAAAAATCAGCCCTTGACTGCAGCGTAAAGTTTGCAGCCGAGCATAAGACCACTCTTTTATCCGATGCCCAGAGACAGGAGCTTCGGGAACGCTTTGAAGAAGAGAATGAGCGGGTAAACGAAAAGTACCTGCAAAAAGGCAAGCTGACCTTAAAGACAGGAAGCGACCTGCCTGTATGGAGCAGTGAAAATGAAGAGATGCACCGGGACACCCTTTTGTTCATAGGGTCGGTGGCAGCCAACCAGCAGGAGCAGATCAGGCTTTTAGAGGAAGAGGTCAAAACCCTGAAAAAGCAGGTGAGAGGCCTGGAGTACGATCTTGCCAAGGTCAGAAAGATGGTGGAGGTGCTAAGAAAGGTGAAGCACACCTTTTCCAAGAAGCCTCCGAAAGATTCCAAATCCTCCAAGTAGGATTGCCCACAGGATAGCAGATGAAAACAATCTATTTACATATCGGACAACCGAAAACGGGAACCAGCTCCATCCAGTGCTTCTGTGCGAAAAACAGAGAGTTTCTTCGGCAAAACGGCATCAGCTATGAATATATGCCCTACGAATACCGGGGAACCCGCAGGGAGCGAAACGCCAGGTTTTTAACCTGCGATCTTCGGGATGAAAAAGGCAACGTGATCCCCAGGGGAAGAGAGGAGCGGATTCCCGAGGCCCTGGAGCTTGTGAAAAAGCAGCTGGAGGAAAACGAGAGTGTATTTTTGACAGATGAAAGGCTCTGGAATCACTTCTTTGACTTTGGCTACGAAACCCTTCGCATGGTTAAAGAGTTTGCAGATGCTAACTCTTTCCGGCTCTGCATCCTGGCCTATCTGCGGCCTCAGGATCAGTGGCTGTTATCCCTGTATCACCAGCGGATCCAGATGGGATACCGGGAAGAGAGCTTTGAGGCCATGCTGGAAAGCGAAGATCCGAAATGGCAGGCGGATTACTGGAAGGCCCTGGAGGATCTGGCCGGAATCGTGGGAGAAGAAAACATGATCGTCCGGGTATATGACAGAGCCCTGTTTCCCGGCGGCAGGATTGAAGAGGATTTCTTAGAGGCCATAGGTCTTGGAGGAAAAGAGGGCTATGAGATTCCCCCAAGAGAGACCAATCCTTCCCTGACAGCAAGCTATGCCGAGATCATGCGGGTTTTGAACAATTATGCAGAGGAAAAAGAGCCCCCGGTGGTGGAAAAGCTCTTTGAGGAAACCGCCGCCCGCTGCAGTGAAAACTTTGGGCAGATGGATCAGGGAAGCCTTTTATCGGAGGAGGCCATCCGGATCCTGCGAAAGCAGTATGAAGAGGGCAACAAAAAGGTGGAAGAAACCTATTTAAAGAAGGGGAATCTATCCCTGAAAAATGCCCCGTCAAAGCCCGTCTGGTCTGCAGATAGCGATGATATGAGACAGGCCCAGATTTTGTATATGGGACAGCTGATCCTTTCCCAAAAGAAGGAGATCCAGGAGCTGAAAAAAGAGCTGAAGGCGCAAAGGGCAGCGCATGAAAAACTGTGCAGAGAGCTGAAGCTTTCCCGTCGTTTGGGCAGGCTCTTTTCCGGAAATGATACATCGAAAAAATCCTAGAGAGGGTTAAAAACTATATCAAACAGGAGGGTATCAAATGGGTAATGTATTGAGTTTCAAATGTCCGTGTTGTGTAGCGCCTCTGGAGTTTAACGGAGACCAGGGTCAGATGACCTGTGAGTACTGCGGTTCCACCTTTACCATGGAACAGATCAAAGCAGCGCAGAGCGCAGACGCTTTGGAGGGTGATGCAGCCGAGATGACCTGGAGTAGTAGTGAGCCGGAGATGATCCAGGATGAGGATGGAAAGGTTACGGGATATCAGTGTCCGTCCTGCTCCGGTGAGATCATTGCAGATGAAAATACTGCTGCTACGGAATGTCCTTACTGCGGTAACCAGACCATCATTCCCAAGTCCTTTGAGGGCATGTACAAGCCGGATGGGATCATTCCCTTCTCCATTGATAAGACCCATGCAGAGGAAAAACTCAGAGAGTTTTACAAAGGCAAAAAACTCCTGCCCTCCAGCTTTACCGACAACAATCATATCAAGGGCATCAGCGGTATCTATGTTCCCTTCTGGCTGGCAAGTGCCAAGGCAGACGGTACCGTTGTATTTGACGCCGTAAAGACCAAGACGGAGAACTCTCCTCAGGGAACCGTGAAGATCGAAGATCATTATATGGCTACCAGAAAGGGTACCCTGGACTTTTCCAGAGTTCCGGCGGATGCTTCCCAGAAGATGGACGACGCCCTGATGGACTCCCTTGAGCCCTACGATTTGAGCAAGCTGACGGACTATGATGCGGCATATTTCTCCGGTTATATGGCGGATAAGTATGATGTGAAGGCCGAGGATATCAGAGAGCGTGTCAACAAGCGGATCCGTTCCACCTTCATCTCCGAGATGCAGAGTACTGTAAAAGGCTATAACAGTGTGTCTAAGAAAAACGATGCCGTAACCGTAAAGGACGGCAAGACGGAATACGCCTTTTTGCCTGTCTGGATGCTGAGCACGAAATACAACGACGAGGTTTATACCTTCGCCATGAACGGACAGACCGGAAAGATCTCCGGATCTCTGCCCATTGACAACGGAAAATATTGGAAATACGTTGCCATTACAACGGCCATCGTATTTGCCATTATGGCAGCGCTGTTTTACTTTGCCATCGGAGGACGTGGCCTGAATATGCCGAGAGACCTGATCATCTCTCTTGTCATCGGTGCCATCGTTGGCTTTATCCGGGGCGGTATCCTGAAGGGTGCCATGAACACCGTACATGAAAAGACGGAAGCCGGGCGCTATGCCATTGAAGGTTCCTTGAAGCTCCAGGGTAAGACGGATACCTTCATGTACACCAAGAGAGAAGTACAGAAAAACAATAACCAATAACAAGGAAAGCTAAGGAGAAAAGATGACTCACCTACAAAAACTGGAAGCGGAAGCGATCCATATCATGCGGGAAGTGGCAGCCCAGTGCGAGCGGCCCGTCATGCTGTATTCCATCGGAAAAGACTCTTCTGTAATGCTGCATCTGGCCCAGAAGGCTTTTTACCCCGAAAAGATCCCGTTTCCCTTCATGCACATCAACACCACCTGGAAGTTTAAGGAAATGATCACCTTCCGGGATGAAACCGCAAAAAAACTGGGACTGGATCTCATCGAATATATCAACGAGGACGGACTTGCCCAGGGACTGAATCCCTTTACATCGGGTCCGGCCTATACGGATATCATGAAAACCCAGGCCCTTCGTCAGGCACTGGACAAATACCAGTTTACCGCAGCCTTCGGCGGCGGCAGAAGAGATGAGGAAAAGAGCCGGGCCAAGGAGAGAGTATTTTCCTTCCGCAGTCCCGATCATACCTGGGATCCCAAGCGTCAGCGCCCGGAGATGTGGAAGCTGTATAATGCCCAGATCTCTCCGGGAGAGAGCATCCGGATCTTCCCTCTGTCCAACTGGACGGAGAGTGATATCTGGCAGTACATCCTCCAGGAAAACATTCCCATCGTTTCCCTGTATCTGGCAAAGGAGCGCCCTGTAGTAAACAGGAACGGAAGCCTGATCATGGTGGATGATGACAGGATGCAACTTAAGGAAGGGGAGAAGATCGAATACCGCAAGGTGCGCTTCCGTACCCTGGGATGCTATCCTTTGACTCTGGCAGTGGAGTCTGAAGCGGATACCCTGGATAAGGTAGTGGAAGAGACCCTGGGCAGTATCGATTCGGAGCGCTCCAGCCGACTCATCGATTCGGACAGCGGCTCAGCCAGTATGGAAAAAAGAAAGAGGGAGGGTTATTTCTAATGGAAAAGGAACTCCTGAAATTTATAACCTGCGGCAGTGTGGATGACGGAAAATCTACACTGATCGGACACTTATTATATGATGCAAAGCTGATCTTTGCGGATCAGGAAAGAGCCCTGGAGCTGGATTCCAAGGTAGGTGCCACAGGCGGAGAGATCGACTATTCTTTGCTGTTGGACGGCCTTATGGCTGAGAGAGAACAGGGCATCACCATCGATGTGGCGTACCGCTATTTTTCCACGGAAAAGAGAAGCTTCATCGTAGCAGATACTCCGGGACATGAGGAATACACCCGTAATATGGCAGTAGGTGCTTCCTTTGCAGACCTGGCGGTCATCCTGGTGGATGCCGAAAAAGGAGTACTGCCCCAGACCAGAAGACATACCAGGATCTGCGGCCTCATGGGCATCCGGTACTTTGTCTTTGCAGTCAACAAAATGGATCTTGTGGGCTATGACAAAAAGACCTTCGATGAGATCCGAAAGGCCATACGGAATCTCATGGCGGAGTTTGAATATGAGGAGGTTACCATCCTTCCCGTCAGCG
This sequence comes from Lachnospiraceae bacterium, assembly GCA_016282595.1. Lineage (GTDB taxonomy): Bacteria > Bacillota > Clostridia > Lachnospirales > Lachnospiraceae > RGIG7926. The sequence goes on along the minus strand of JAEEKV010000318.1, from coordinate 249 downwards.
CCACTGTCGGAGATAATGTAACGGAGCCTTCCAAGAATATGTACTGGTATCAGGGACGTCCCCTGTTATCCGTATTGGAGCGGTCCAATGCCGGAAGCCAGTCCCGGTCGGAAACAGACGTGTTTACTATGTCGGTACAAAGGGTTTGCCGTCCGGATCATACCTTCCGCGGCTTCCAGGGTCAGATCTCTACCGGAAAGCTTTCCGTAGGCGATCAGATCTGCGTACTTCCGGGTATGCAGCAGGCCG
>JAEEKV010000317.1 GCA_016282595.1 Lachnospiraceae bacterium | reverse complement strand
TCTGTAGAATAAACGATACCGGAGGGGTTGTTGGGGGAGTTGATCAAAATGGCTGCCGTCTTTTCCGTCAGCATCTCTTCAAAGGCATCGAAGTTGATCTGAAAGCTCTCCGTATCCGCAGGTACTACCTTCAGAATCGCTCCCGTAGCATGGACATAGGGACCGTACTCCGGAAAGTAAGGTGCAAAGGTAATGATCTCCTCACCGGGACAAACCACTGCACGGAAGGCATGAGCCAGGGCACCGGCTGCTCCGGATGCCATAAAGACATGCTCTGCACGGTAAGGAATGTCATAGGTTTTAGCCAGGTATGCTGCCACCTTTTCCCGGACAGAGTAAATGCCGTGTCCTTCGCTATAGCCGTGAAGTGCCAAAGGCTCGGTATTCCGGATCAGATCGATCATGGTTTCATTCACAACCTGGGGTGCCGCAACGGAAGGATTTCCCAGGCTGTAATTGAAAATATTCTCATGCCCGATCTTTTCCCCCATGGCAAATGCCGCCGCATTCATTTCGCGGATCACGGATTTTTGTCCCAACATACTTTTGAAATGCTCTGATATCATAGTTCTCTCTCCTTGATGATCTTATGGCTGCCCATCCAGGTAGTTCCGGATGTCCTCCGCCAGTTGTTTTGTTCTAACATATACGCCCGCATCCGTCAAGTGGGCGTGGGTATCATAAAAATAGGAAGTATCGTATCGATAGGCCGTAAAATCCGAGATCACTTCCGCATCCAAAGCTGTCCGGATCTCCTCTTCCATCTCCTTATACTCCTCTGCGGAAGGCACCTCCTCCCAAAGGGGAATGGGGTAGGCGGCAATCACCATTTGGGCGCCTTTGCTGCGAAGCTTTTGACAGATCCCGTTTAAACGATTGGCACTTTCCGCATTGATATGGTTCACAGTGGCAGGTGTAAAATCAATTCCCTCCTCCGATACGGGCCTGGGATAGTAATTGTCTCCCCGCTCGTTAAAGGCGCTTCTTCGGTAGCTGTTAGTAAGCTCCTCATTTCCCGTCCCCGAGCGCCAGAAGGTTAAACACTTTCCTAGGTAAGTGGGATAGGCTTTTATCATATCCGGCCAGTCCTTGGCGCGGATCAGGGGATAAAGCTCAAAATGATCCTCAATGGTGATCCAGGCCAGCTCCGGATTTTTGATGGCATCCGCATCATCATAGTTGGTCTCTGAAAAGACATACAGATCTCCCGGATGCACATCCAAAAGTGCCGCCCTTTCATTAAAGCAGTTTCCCGTTCCGCCGTGAAGTCCCATATTGATCACGGGGCGTCCCAGCTCCTGCTCCAGCAGTTCGGAATTGATACCGAAGGCCAGATTGGAATTGCCGATCAAAACGATCCGCTCCCCCGGGGTTTCCTTCAGCTTTTTCACCTTATCCACCATTGCCGCCTGATAGTTGCCGCCGTATTGCGGCATCACCAGACCGAAGCAAAAGAGAAAGAGGATCAACAGCATCCCTATGCAGTTGCAGATAAAAAGAAGGATCTCTTTCCTTTTCTGCGATTCCATATTTCCTCCACTGCCATATCAGAACTGGAAGTAAATAAATTCCGTCTGTGTATAATCATGTCCGTAGATCCCAAAAAGTAGGATCCAGAGCAAAAGTCCCAGATACACGCACCAGCGCAGGACCTTGGGCTTTGCCAGAACAAAGGCCTTCATATCCCTGCCGGGCTTTTCATACAGATCCACCAAAAGAAGCAACAGGATGGCTGCCACAAAAAATACCAGGGCTACAGGATCCAGATTTCCCAGTCCTGCCAGATGGCTGAAGGAAGCCGTGATCTGCCCCAGTCCCGGATTGGCCTTGGCCTGCCTTAAGATCCCCACCACCTGAGACATGGTTTCCGACCGGAAGATCAAAAAGCCGAAGGTGATGAGTAAATAGGTAAATACTCCTCTTGCAATGGCCCACAGTACTTCCCCGACCTTGCCGGAGCTTTGTTTTCCGCTCTCTTCTTCTGCAGTCTCCGTTTTCTGTTTGGCATCCTTTTTTCTTACCCCGATACCCAGGAGTTCTTCGATTACCATATAGGCTCCGTGAAGAGCGCCCCAGGTCACATAATTCCATCTGGCGCCGTGCCACAGACCGCTCACCAGAAAGATCACCATGGTATTAAATAGCTTCCTGGCCTTGCCCTTTCTGTTGCCTCCTAAGGGGATGTAGAGATAATCCCGAAACCATCCCGTCAGGGAAATATGCCAGCGGCTCCAGTGACCGTGAATGCTGGTCGTCAAAAAGGGCTGCTTAAAGTTGTCCATAAGCCGAAAGCCCAGAACCCCTGCACTTCCGATGGCCAGATAGGAATAGCCTGCAAAATCACAATAGATCTGAATGCAGAAAAGGGCCGTAGCCAGAAACAGCTCAAAGCCGTTATAAGCCAGATACTCTCCATATACCCCGGTGACAATGAGGGAAAGTCTGTCTGCGATCACCATCTTCATAAACAGACCCCAGAGCATCATCAAAAGACCGCGCTTTACCCGGGCCACTTCAAAGGTATGCTCCTCATAAAACTGGGGCAGAAGATTTCTGCTGCGTTCAATGGGCCCCGCTACCAGTTGGGGAAAGAAGGATACAAAGAGGGCGTAGGTAAACAGATTTTTCTCCGCCCGGATCTTTCCGAAATAGACATCCAGGGCATATCCCAATGCCTGAAAGATATAAAAGGAGATCCCCACCGGCAAAAGAATATCCGGGATCGTAATGGCCTCTTTTCCCATAAGGCCTAACAGAAAGTTCACGTTCTGTCCCAAAAATCCCAGATACTTAAACCAGGCGAGTGCCCCTAAATTCAAAAAAAGAGAGGCGAGCATAGCCGCCTTAGCCCCTTTTTCATTTCCCTTGGATCTGCACCCTTCCGTAGCCAGGGCTGCCAGGTAGGTCACCAGAATGGACCCTGCCAGCAAAAGCCCGTAGGCTTTGTTCCAGCTCATGTAGAAGAAAAAACTTGCTGCCAGCAGCCAGTAATTTCTCAGCTTCTGCGGAAGCAGAAAATACAACACAGCTACAATCGGAAAGTACAGCAGATACTCTACCGAATTAAAGATCATACGACTTCACACTGCCTTACGAGAAGGCCCTTCTTTCAAACTCCTCTTTTTTCAGCGGCATGGCGTACAAAAAGCCCTGGGCCATATCGCAGCCGCTCTCCGTCAGGAAATCTCTCTGCTCTACAGTTTCCACGCCCTCTGCCAGCACCTTGATCCCCAGCTCTTTTGCCATACGGATCAAATTGCGGACCATGATATTTCCCTTATCGGTCTGCTCCCAGATAAAGCCCTGATCCAGCTTGATAACATCCACATCCATCTTATGGAGCATAGTCAGAGAGGAATAACCCGAGCCGAAATCATCGATGGCAGTGGAAAATCCCTTTTCCTGAAGCGTTGTCAGTACGTTGATCATGGTCTGATACTCTTCGTAATCCACAGTCTCCGTTACCTCAATCTCAATCCACTTGGGATCCACGTGATACTCCTCTAACACCTTGCAAACTTCATTCACGAAATTTGCTTCCCGCAGATGCCAGCGGGACATATTGATGGAAATCACAAAGGGAGTCAATCCCTTGGCGATCCAGGTAGCTATCATTTCACAGGCCTGACGCAGCATTTCAAAATCCAGCCTGCAGATGGCGCCGTCCTTTTCCAGCATGGGAACAAAACGTCCGGGCAAAAGCACCTCACCCTTTCTCTCCCATCTTGCCAGAGCCTCTGCACCGCAAAGTCTGCCGTTGGAAAGATCTACCTTGGGCTGATAGTAAGCCCTGAACTGTCCTTCCTCCAGAGCCTTGTTAAAGTCCAGGGATACCTTCTTTTCATATAGTACTTCCTGGGACATCTCCTGGGAGTAATAAACTCTCGTTCTGCCCTTTCCTTCTCTGCAGATCTGCTGAGCAACGGAGATATTCAGCATAACCTCTCCGGGATGGATCTGCTGCCTGTCGATCTCATAGATTCCCACCCGGGCAGGGAGGGAAACTGTACGAACGCCGCTATGCACTGCCACATCCACCGTCAGTACATCCAGTGCGTCCAAAAAGGCTTCCAGGTTGGGCTTTTTCACCAGGGCCACATAGTTATCGCCCCCAAGACGGGCCAGCACCTCATCGCTCTTCATCAGTGCCGCTGCCTTATTTGCATACTGGCTCATGACCTCATCACCGCTCTGGTAATTCACCAGCTTGTTGATGTATTGGAAATTGCGGATATTGAAAAAGCAGGCTGCATAGTCCATGATGACGCCCCGCTCAATGAGCTCCGCCATCCGTCTTAAGTACTCCGCCACATTGGGAAGGCCGGTCCCCTGATCCACTTCCATAGACATGCGAAGCATGGAGGAGATCCGCGCACGGCCCAAAAACAGATACAGCATCCGGGCGATCATGGCCATCCAGAAATCCTCTTCTTCCGAGGTAGTGGTTGCTTCCTTTTTATAGAATTCGACGATGAGTTCTCCGCCTTCTTCTGTAACAAACCGCTGTACATAAGGATGGAACACATCTACGATGCCGTTGGAAAACAGCATTCTTCTTCCGCTCAATCCGTTGGGATACAGCTTGTTTGCAGGACTGTCCAGAGTCAGCTCCACCTTCCCGATGCCAAGCTCCGGGCAAACCAGAGACAGTGCCTCCGATGTCTGCTCCAACACGACTTCGATCCTGGGAGGAATGTTACCCATTCTGTCTATAAAGTTTAAAAAGCACTGCTCTTTTCGGGAAAGCTGCTCAAAGTATTTACCCTTCTCCATATTCGTTTCCTTCCTATTGTCCGGACTGAATCTTTCTCTGCTCTTCTACATTGGAAAATGTTCCATCCGGCAAAAGTACCCGTCCATCCGTTACGATGATCCGGTTCCTTCCGTGCTCTTTCCCCTCATATAGTGCGCCATCTGCTTCCTTGACGACTTCATCCAGGCTCTTGTTCCAGATTCTGCCGTTGACACCAAAGGTCATCGTCACATTAAATGGCTCAAACCCCTCATATTCAAATTTGTAGCTTCTGATCTGCCAGAGGATCTCATTCAGCGGTTGCAGAATGTCATCCACATGTCCCGGGAAGACCAGCAAAAATTCCTCTCCGCCCCATCTGGCTACGACACCGTTTTCCTTCATGCCCTTTTGCAAAAATTCGGAAATCTTCTTCAGCACGATATCACCGCATTCATGTCCGTAGGTATCGTTTACATGCTTAAAGAAGTCGATATCTCCGATGCAGACTGTGATCTGGGTCTTCTTATCCCGCTGCACAAGTTCCATCATCTTTGCCAGCTTTTCATTGCAGGCACGACGGTTCAAAAGTCCCGTCAAAGGATCCGTGGTAACCTTTTTCTCCAGGGCCATACTAACCTCTACGGCATCCCGGCCCATGTCTCCGATCTCATCTTTTCTCTGGCTCACCGTAACCGGCAATTGCATTTCAAAGCTGCCCTTTGCCAATGCACTTAGGTATTTACGGATGGCGTGGAGGGCCGATATGATGTGGGAGCTTGCAGTGATACAAAACAGCAGCGTAAACAGGATTGCCACCGCTGAGATCACCCCCGCCTTCATAATGGCTGTCTTGGTGATCTCATGCACCTCCGTTGCCGGTTTTCCCGCAAAGATCATACCCACGACTCCGCCTCCGGGATTGATGATGGGAATGTAATACCCGTAGTAGCGTCGTCCCGCGATCACAAGATCCTTGGTAAAGTATTTTCGATTCCGCTCCAGCACCCAGTAAACGGTTCGCTCATCCACTGTGGTTCCCACAATGCGGTTGCCGCTATCATCTTCAATGGTGGTTAAAACTCTCGTATCCCAATAACAAAGCGACATGTCCAGATCATAAGCTTTCTTCAGGGCGTCTATGATCTCGTAGTTCCCCGTCAAAAGCGTATCGCCCTTATACAGCCTGTCTGCCCTCATCTCATAGTTGCCCGGTGCAACCAGGGAGTAGGTGTTATATAGAGAGTTGGCCGCTACGTCCAAAGTCTCTGCCAGTTCGTTTTCAATGCTGGTATTCAGGATCCGGATCATACTCAAGGTCAGGATCAGACCAAGCACCAGAACCGGGCCCACGGACAGGCCGATGATCAAACTCTGGATACTTCGCTTACTGGTGGAAAGGGTTTCTTCCCGTTTTATCTTTTTGTCAGCCGACTCGTCTTCCTTTTTTTCTTCTGCTTTATCTTCCAGATCTGCCAGGGACAGCTCTACGATCTCTATCTCTTCCGCCCCATCCTCAATGGCTTCGATCTCTTCTCTGTTTTTGCCTTCCGTCTTCTCTTCCTTCATACCCATACCTTTTGCTATAATCCCTCGTAGTCAATGACTGTTTTTTCATCCCCTGATCGTCATTCTAAGCCTGATACTATCTACCTTCTACTTTACTATTTTTCGGCTGAAAATACAATCCGAAACTCAGAAAGTTTCTTCTTGGAAAGCGGCTTTGCCGGAGCCTGCTGACAGAGCGTGGCACACATCTTGCAAATGGATTTGGGCTCCCGGATCAGCTGCTCCTTTTTTGCCTTGGGAAGTTGTTTGATCCTGTATTCGTATCTGGCCGCTGTGGAAAGATCCTTTACCAGAAACGCAGCCTCGATCCCGATCACCGGATGGGACCTGGT
>JAEEKV010000316.1 GCA_016282595.1 Lachnospiraceae bacterium | reverse complement strand
TCGCTTCCAAGCGTATAATCCATACTATAGGTACCCGGCTCTAAGTTGCTGAATACATAGGGGAAGGTTTTCCCCGTCATGGTAACTGTTTCCTGTTTACTTCCCTTCAGTTTCAGCGTAGCTCCGCGGGTATCCGGCTTATAGTTTATGGTCTGATAGGTATTTTCATAGGAGTCAATATTCTGCCATACCGTAGACGCCGGATCGACAGTCGGCTCTTTTGATTTTTCAAAGCCCGTGATCATATTATAGGCAGACAGATTATCATATATCACCGTCGATCCCGAACTGCCGGCAGAGTAATTGATCTTCTTTTCCATCATCTCCAGATCTGCGATCACAGACCCGGAAGAGAGGCTCATACCGCCGATATCACCGAAGGCCTGGCTGTCATCTGATGTCATCCAGGACACTGCCGACGCTTTGGTACCGGTCCAGGTACCTGCGCAGGGCCATCCCCAGGTTCCCACCAGGCCGTCGGTACCGCCTTCATGATAGATCAGATGTCCGCCAAAGTAACTGTTGTAAGTGCTGTCTACTTCCACGCCATAAAGACCCGGCACCAGGGAAATGGCGTATCGTCCCTGCGCATCCGTGGTGACCTCATGTCCGTTTTTCGGTTCATCACTTTGTTTGTAATATTCCGAGGATTTGATATAGATCTTCGTATTCCCTACAGGAACGGTCTTGATCTCGCCGTTTTTATCCATATCCGACTTGAACAATGTTCCGGAAAAGCTCACCGGTGCGGGATTCACCTTCAGTGTGGTATCCGCCCGCATTCCCAGGGCAACAGATGCAGTCCCGTTTCCGGTAAAATCGATATCGAAGTGTTTTTTCCCAAATCGGTTAAAGTTTTCCGGATCGTTTTGGTCCGTAAAGATCTCCTGTCCGTCGCCGGCCTTAATGGATACATAACGGGAAACCTTACCCGCCGCGGAAAGATTATAATTTCCCGGTAAAAGTCCCGAAAAGATCACTTTTCCGCTTGCATCCGGCACCGCCGAGCGGAAGATACCCTCCGTCATGGTCCCGGCAATACCGGAAAGGCTCACCGTCAGTTCCCCCTGCTTGTTTGCATCATCTGTTTTCTTAAACAGATCCTGATCGGCATAAGGGGAAGAAAAATTCACTATTACAGAGGAGTCCACGAAAGGAAGATTCAATGTCACTTCCTCTTCGGAAAGCTTGCCTGAGCTGTCAGAATAGACAGTTACCTCATCCTCTTCATAGGCATAATCCGAGCAGGAGATCTTCCAGGTAACGGGCACCAGTTTTTCCACGGTAACACAGCCTTTGTCATCCGTATAAGCCGTTATATGGATCAACTCGTTATCTTCATTCTTCGGATCCACGCCCGTCAGTGTTACGGCTTTTTTTGCAAGAGGCTGGTTTGCCTTGTTTTTCTTCGGATCAAAGCTGCCAATGACATTGATCTTCAGTTTCTTATAGTTGGGCTTTAACGCGCAGCTGAGCTGATGGGTGCCGGAAAGAGATTGTACTGAAGAAGTATAGCTCTCCCATCCGTTTCTGCCCACTTTGTTTATCTCAAATGTGTAGTCTCCCGCAGGAAGTCCTGTAAACAAGGCATTTCCGCCGTTTGATGTAACAGCTTCATAGGTTCCGAGACTGCCTTTGCCTACTGCTCTGATCTGTACACCGTCCAGCATAATGCCGGAATAAACGCAGCTTACCGTTGCATAGATATCCACCGATGTATCCGAAGCCCCGCTTTTCGGCGACAGAGCCGCGTCATACCCTGCAGAGGAATCTCCTACAACGAAGCCGTTCTTTGTCGCATTTTCGTAGCCGAAGGCTGATACTTCAATGTTATAGGTTCCCGGCTCCACTCCGGAAATATGATAGTATCCGAATTCGTCCGTGGTGGCATTCTGTCCGCCTGTCAATGTAACAGTGGCATTTCGGATGCCTGCTTCGGTGTTGGAATCTGTGATCCTTCCGGACAGTGCAACATCGGTGATCTCATTCCACTTGGCATACAGCGTTTTTGCCGCCGTTATCGGGGTATCAAAATTCCAGGCTACGGTACAACCGCTGTCGGCATACCAGCCGCCGAAGGAATAGCCCTTTTTGATGGGCGTATCCGGCATCTGTGCCGGCTGCCCCTTGATCACGGACTGGGGATAGACATAGGATCCGCCATTGGATTCAAACCGGACCGTATGCTCCATTCCTTTCCACTTGGCAGTCAGGGTCAGATCCTCCGTAACCGGAGAAGCAAAGTTGTAAGACACATCCGGATCGTCTGCATACCAATACAGGAAGGTCTCCTCATTCACTGCACCGGGTGCTGTCGGGTCTGCTACCGTCTTTCCGCTTTCCACGGTTTCCGTCTTGTAGACTTCTCCCTTGTTCAAAAATTTGACAGTGCAATACAGACTGGGCTGTTCGCCGTTCCCCTCACCGATCTTTGCCCCCGCCAGGTTGGGGAAGCCGTCATTTACGTTTTCATCCAGACTCCACTCCAGGGCACCATCGATGCCCGTGGCTGCGATGTTGAGAGCTTCCAGGAAGGCGGCAGTTTTCATATCGGAAGCTGCCATATCGGACAATGCTCCGTCCCCGTCATAATAACTGCATTTTGAAGTAAGCAATTCATAGCTATTTTCTGCTTGCTTCACACTGTAGTTCGTATCTACATAACAACTATTCGTTCTTGTTCCCGATGCCCTGGTAGAGGCACAGGCTCCGCCATGATCCATAATACCAACAGAGTTAATTGCCTCTCCACCTTTTCCATATGCATAGAGAGGGTCGCTGCCGGTATTGCTTGCTGACATTCCGTCAGGGAGAGTCATCGTTACTACAGAAACACAGTTCTTGATGACCGTTTTCCGGCTTGTAACTCCGCTGGCAATTGCCGTAATGCCTCCGAAAGAACTGGTTTTAGTTACATCCAAAGCTCCCAAAATAACATCAGTCCTGCAGGAATCAATTGTCACATTTCCACAGGATCCTACGATACCTCCCACTCCACTGGACCCGGTGGAATTAGTCCCTATAGAGTAGACAGCTCCGTAAACTTCGCAGTTTTGAATCACTTTTCCCGCCGAATTAAAGTTCCCTGCAAGCAATCCGGCAAACAACTGGTAAGTGCCTTCAACATTTTGGGCGTAAACTGTCGACTCCGTAATCTTCAGATTGTTAACAGATCCGCCAAGATAACCGAAAAGACCGATCCCAATGCCAATGAATGGCGAATCCTTCGTACCCACCTGCATCCCGGTGATGGTATGTCCATTGCCGTCAAAGGTCCCTGCAAAGGTGTGCGAGAAATCAACTCCGATCGGGATCCAGTAATGCGCAGACAGATCGATATCCGCCACCAGCCTCACCGTATTGTCCGCTGACAACGTCAAACTGCCATCATTGACATTCTTTGCAATCCAGGCCAGCTGCTTGGCGGTTGAAATCTTATATACGCCTTCCGCAGGCGTTACGGCCTGCACATAGTCTGTCCAGTCTCCGCTTCTTTCCGATGTACCTGCAAAAGCCTCCGCAGGCATATAGGATATACACATAGCTACTGTCAGCAACAGACTGAGCAACCTTCTTCCTTTGTTTCGAACGGTTCTTACGGCTTTTTTCATATGGATCATCCTCCCGGTTTTTGATCTATGGTTTTCTTCCATCATGCAATCTGTTAATGATTACTGCACATACTTTTAGCCTCATTATCTTTACAGTTTCCCACAAAAAAACGACCGAAACAACGCTATGTGTCTGTTCGGTCGTTTTTCATACGTATTCGGTAAGTGATTATTACTGAAATCCTTCTTTATGGCGATAAACAAAATAAGGAGCAGGCCATCTGCCTGCTCCCTGCTTTTGATCTGTTATAAGAATGTCAGATCTTCGTTACTTTTACCTTCTTGGAAAGTCCCTTCTTTCTGAACAACTTCCGGAAGAGATTTACCTTATTCTTTTGCACCTTGACCACGCAGTTATTCGGGATTCCCTTGAAGGCCTTCTTGTTGATGTCCTTATCCTTCAGGCTCTTTGCCTTTATGATGAGGGTCTTCATCTTCTTGTTGCCGGATGCAAACTGCGCTCCCAGCTTCTTGGTCTTCTTGGGCAGTGTCATGGTTGTAAGAGACTTGCAGTTTGCAAAGGCTTTCGCCTTTATCTCCACAACCTGATTTCCGATCTTGGCTTTCTTAAGCTTGGTGCAGCCTGCAAAAGCGGACTCCCCGATCACAGTGGTGTTCTTTCCGGTATCCACATTTGTCAGGGACGTACAACCCGAGAAGGCCTTATCGTCAATGACTGAAACGCTGTCGGATACCTCAACCTCCTTCAGGTTGCTGCAGTTTTCAAAAGCGCTCTCTCCGATGATCTCTACATTATCACCGATCTTCACATCCGTCACATTCTTATTGCCCTTGAAGGCTTCCTCCTCGATGGATGTTACCGGGATTTCCTGCCCCGCTACCTTTACTGTATCCGGAATCTCTACGCTCTTTGCAGAATCATCTGCCGGTGCGGAGTAGCTGGCTTCCAGAGTCTGCCCACTCTGACCAGACTGTCCGGACTCCTCAGATGCCTTGATCACAAAGCTGTCTCCGGTGCCTTCATCCTTGACGGTAGCACCTTCCTTCGGGATCTCGGTGGTCTGTTGATCATTTCCGCCCTGCTGTCCGCTTCCACCTTGCTGGCTTCCGCCCTGCTGACCGCTTCCGCCCTGCTGCTGGCCACCGTCCTGCCCGGTCGAACCGGTTTCTTTCTTCCATACTGCGTACAACGTAACATCAGCCGAGATCACAATGCCCGCCTTGTCCGTATATTCTGCAGTCGTGGCCGAAGCGCTCTTTGCCCATCCCAGGAAGCTGTAACCGCTTCTTGTAAAGGCATTGGCCGTCAACGTTGCTGCCTTGCCCTTCTCTATGGTTTGGGCATTCATGGTCCCGGTTCCGCCGTTGGCATTGTAAGCTACCGTCACAGTTTCCTTCTTCTGCCATACCGCATACAGAGTCTTGTTTCTTGCAAAACTTACGCTTGCTTTATCTGCATACTTGACGGTAGTCGCAGTGGAACTCTCCGCCCAGCCAAGGAATGTATAGCCCTCCCTTGTAAATGCGTTTGCAGAAAGAGCTGTTTCCACATCCTTCTTCAGACTTTGATCTGCCATTGTTCCGGTTCCGCCGTTGGCATCAAAAGTTATCTGAACGATCTTTTCCGGCGGTATCGGCGCATCGGCTGGTGCAATGGCGACAGCGATCTGTTCGGGATTTGTCCCGAAATGCGTTGTATCTCCAACTACCCTGTACCATACATAGTAAATACCTGCTTCCACACCGGTCGGGATTGTCGCAGCAAACTGCGTACTCGAAGGAACCGCATCGGCATTCCTGATAACTGCATACTGCATAGTTCCACCGGTTACCGTACCTGCCGTAACCAGCGGCAGCGCCTGTCCGCTTTCTACTAAGCCCGTTTTGGCTACCGGCGTTGTAATTGCAGGAGCCTCCTTAATGACAGTACCATAGGCATTTAAAGACTTGGTTTCGTCGCCTCGGATGCCCAGCATCCGGATGCTTGTTCCTTCTACAAAGAGTGCAGTATCTTCCATGCGCCCTGTGATCGTCTCATTCATCTGCTCTGCACTGCTGATCTGTCCGTCGACATATACACTGCTGTAAAGCTTCGTGTCATTATCTCCTGTCCATCCGATATAGGCATTTCCATTCGATACCGAAAGAGCCGGGTGTCCCGGACTTGGCATATCCGTAGCCTGTGCCTGTTTCTGCCATCCGTTATTCCATTTGTAAAGTACTAGTCCTTTTTCTTCCTCACAGAGCAGATAAGCGTCAGAAGCATCCGCTGCCATAGCAGTCTCAAATCCTGCTACATCAAGCGCTGCGGACTCTGTCACATCATTGCCCCATTTTATGGTATGAAGCTTTAAGTCCTCTGATACATAAGAAACCAGAATATTTCCACCTGCCGCAGTTGCCTGAATATCATAAACCGACTGATCATCCGCAAGCTTAACGCCGCTTTCGAATGTGGTACCACCAAATTTGTATCCTGTGATATCCATCTTCTCAGCTAATGCACCTTCTGCAGTTTTAGCAGCCAAAAGTGCTATCCCGCTTCCATCGCTTACCAGACGAAGCTTGGCGGCCACTTCTCCGCTCATGGTTTCAAGCGTCTTTGTTTCTCCGGAAAAGCTTGTTCCATTCACCGTTCCCACCGCATATTTCAAAACAGAAGGCGGGCAGGTCTTTTGCATATCTTCCTTTGGGATCTCGCACCATACAGCAAGATACTTGCCGCCATCAAGCGAGATCACATCAAATGCAGGGATCAGTCCATCTGTTTGCGTGATGGTTGCAGGCGCATTCCATACATTATTTCCTGCATATGCTGCAAGTTGAAGACGAACATTTCCGCCCTTTGCGCTCATATCCGTATAGGCAAAAGTACCCGCCTGATCCTCATCGGTTTGATACCCGCCAATAGGAAGCAGATTGCTTACAACCGTCTCCGGCTTTCCGTAAAAGACGGATACATCAAAGTCATTCCTGCTTTGCATGTTGCTTGTTACTGTAATCTGTTTCAGATTGTACTGCGTTTCGGTATTAAATTCATACTTAAACGGCAGCTCTCCGAAATCAAAATCCTGCTCTCCGTTGATGAACCAGGTAGAGAGCTCAATATGTGCATCAGCAGTCAGCTTACCGCTGACATCCTTCAGCCGGAAACCTTCTTGGTCGATCACAGCCGTCACTGTTACCATATCTTTAAGCTTTTCGTTATTACCGGACAGCTTCAGATTGGCCTCTGCCCCCAGCGATCCTCCGAATGCCTTCGCATACATTCCGAGACCTGCTCCGGCGCCGATGGTAAAGCTAACTTCGTGGGATGTCTCACTTCCGTCCACGATAGTATATTTATAGGTTCCGTCAGCACCCGCTGCAACGGTTACTTTCGCACCGATATCCAAAGCGCCGCTCTTTTCCAGTGCAAGCAATACCGGTCCGACTGCCGGAACGGCTGCCAGTGACTTGAATGCGCTGACCTCTGCATTGACATGCACCTGGCTATTGGCCGAGAAGGTATATGTCTTCTGCAAACTGTTGTTGCTCTTGTCGTAAACATCTCCATCCGTCAGTGTAAAGGATCCTGACGGCGGGTTATTCCCATCAAATTCGATCTTCACGGGGAGGGATTCGAACAACGGCGGCAGATAATCCATCAGATCCAGATCCTCGGCGGCTACAGTCACATTGTAGCCGTCCGTCATCTCGCGCTCCTCGCCGTTGAGCTGCATTGTCAGTTCGCCTGCCACGGAAATACCGAGGGTCTTAGGTGCGATAGACATATAGGCCGAATCCGCACCGGATACATCATCCTTGCCCTGCAATAATTTCACACCAAGCTTATATTCATATGTCAAAAACCCTTGTACTTCTGTAACTCCCGCTTCATAATTCGTCTGCGGAATGATCATACCTGTGGGTGACGTGATCTCCTGCAGCTTCTCTACCATGGAACCGGTAGCCGCCTGGGCATTGGCCATAATGGTGATATTGTTCAGAACCTTCGCCTTATCACCCTTAAGCCGCATACCGACAAGCTGTTCTTTTGCCTTCTCACCGGAATAATCAAAATTATAAACCTGAACTGCATCATTGCCCGTAACCGCGATCAGGCATGCTTCGAATCCATCCGGCGGAAGCTCCCAAATGGGAACCTGCGTCTCTAATTCATAGTGGGAACCGCCGTTTGATGACGCTCCTTCTGCAGAGAACCCACCGTCACTGGAGAATCGCCTGTAATAAACGTTACCCAGGTCGCCGTTTCGCATCTGCTCGATCCAGGCAAGAACCGTTGACGGATTATAGTCTGCACCGCTTGTTGACGGCATCGTCAGTGCTTTGGGTTTATCGGAATAGTCAGCTTTCGCAAACGCCTTCTTGTCCACCAGGAATACTTCCTGCAGGGAATCGCCTGCTGCCGTATCAATCTGAGTCTCCACTGTCATATACAGAGGATTGTCACTCAGTCCGAGCACCGTATCTGCCAAAAACTCGATCTGATTTGTCGTACCTCCTACGTAGTTCACGCCCGGAATAAAGGCCCCTTTTCTGTCCATGGAAACCGTATCGGCTACAAATTCAGGCTGGGCCTGTCTGGTCAATGTAATGGTCATGGTCAGATTTCCGGGGAAATCACTCTTTTTGATCGTAGCCTTCTGTGCTCCATACCCGCTTGCGGATACATAAATGTCATAATCCTGCATTGTCAGGCCGCCGGTGACATAGTAATTCTCCTGCCTGTCTTTTTGCCTGTAGCCGACGGTTATCTTGCCGGAGGAATCGGAATTCTTCTCCACCGGCGTTCCATGATGCTTTCCGGCGAACTTCACACTGGCTCCCTTCACAGGATTGCCGGCATCATCCTTAATTGTTACCTCATACTGATACTGCTTCCTTTGAAGAGGCACCAGAAATGTTTCTACTGTACCTGTGCTGTCCAAAATACTCCGAACACCCCCACCGGCATACTCCCATTCATCGTCCGTGACCTGTTGATCTTTCACATTACTGGAACAGGTCTGCTCAGCGTATCCGTTTGTCTGCGAAGAACTGAAAGT
>JAEEKV010000315.1 GCA_016282595.1 Lachnospiraceae bacterium | reverse complement strand
TACTCCGTCCAGGGCGGCAGAAGCTTTGAATGATAATCCTGCATCATGCCGTTTCCGCTGACAGTAAGCACATAGTCCTTTGTCAGGGTAAAGGTCACATTCTTTCCACAGGCCCCTGACAGGATCACATCATTTTCTCTTTGCTCCTTCGTTCCGAAGCAGTCCTGCTCCAGATATACATCGTTGTCTGTGAAGTTCACAAAACGGATCTGCTTGATAAAGTCTTCATCCGTCACATCAAGACACAATGCATAGTCACACGCCTCATTAATGGTAAACAGCCGATCCTCCGGAAGCTGTGAAAAGGAGCTGTACTGCTTTGCCTCCAGGCTTGCCCGGGTTGCTCCCGCTTCCATGGTATAGTCATAATCGCCCCGACTTGTGATGATCCGAAGCTTTCTCTCCCGCCCCGTATCGTTGCTGACACTGAAGCTCGTTTTGCCATTCTCTCTTATGACGCTGCCCACAAATAAAGCATCCACACCGCTGAAGTTTTCAAAGGTTACATGCTCATCGATATCCTGATACAGATGTCCGTTATACTTTGCAGATCCGATCTTGATATTTTTGAACAGCACGTTATCCATCTTCAGATAGTCTTTTTTACAATGGGCAAAAATGGTCTGGCTCCCGCCATTCAAAAGACAATCCTCCACCGTGATGTTATGACCGTCGGCGTACTCCAGCTGCAGCATCACACAGGCATTGACTGTAGCTTTGTTAGCACCCTCTAACAAAATGTTAGGTACTTCAAATCTGCAGTTGGAAAAACGAATGTCCTCCACATCACTTTTTACGGTCTCTCCCGTCTTTTTATCCTTATAGGAATAACCATAAATCTGGGTTCCGTCTATGTGGGTTTCCCGATCCGGGCTGGCGTAGTTCAGATCCGCCACATAGGAATCCAAAACCTCCACATGCCGAAAAGGAACCAGGGGATCCTCATAACTGCCGCCAAAGTAGCATTTTTCAAACCGCGCGTTGCTGCCGAAAAAACGACGGATGGTGCAGTTGTAAAATTCATAGGTCACATTGCTGTCCAGATACTCTTTTGCCAGAATGCCGAATTTGCAGTTGTGAAAGGCCAGGGTGATCTTATGATTCACTGATTCCGTTCCCAGAGTATTCAGCTTATATCCGGAAAAATCATAATTATAAAAATCCACCTTGCCTGATAGCTGGCGGTTTTCCGCAATATCAAAGGTAATATTGTAAGTGTTTGCCTCTCCGCTCTTTTTCAGGATCAGTTCACCGGGCTGCCCGCCTGCCATAAAAGGCACCGTAGCCTTTGCTTCCTGGCTTGAAAAAGGGATAAGATTGCCGGATACTCCGGTATTGTAACGATCCGGCATCACCTGCAGATCCGCCCGAGTCTGTTCAATCTTGATTTTCCCATCCTCCTTGGCCCTCACAGAAACAGGCATCATAGACACGCAGATCATAACGGCCGCAAGCAACATACATAAATACTTTTTTCCTACTTTCATAATTCTCCCCTCTTATGTGCAAAAAATAATTCTTCCGTAGCAAGTGCCATTTTCGTAACGGCAAACTCGCACTTCTCCGGATCCGGATAGATGTACCAGGTATCCTTCAGGGTATTCAGATCCACGCAGTCTCCGAACTTACCCAGGTACTCATATTCGATATGGCAGGAATACAGAGACGATACGCTCTTAACCATCTCAAAGGGATCTCCGTCCACATCCGTTCCCCGAACGGTAAAGCCGTTCATATCATGCAAAAGTGTCCCCTCTCCCAGCCGGATAAACCGTTTGGCATTGGGCAGAGAATCCACTCTGACGGGAAGCTCTCCCGTGGAATAGGTTCCTTCCGCCACTTCCTTTCGGACATTTTCCCGCTCCCATTCATACCAATCCGGAATATGGGAAAACTCCGTCTCCCCTTCCAAGGTCCGAAGTTCTCCAAGCTCCGTCATCTCCCATTTCTTCCCGCAGGCCTTGCAGGAAAGGATGGTTCCCTCAGATGTCATCTGATATTCTTTTTTGCAGGAAGCACATTGATACAACACCTTGTGCAGACCTTCCGCACGGCCCTTGTAGGTGATCCGGATCCCCTTTTCCTTCTGCCATGCAAAATCGTCATATTGAAACGCATCTACAATCTTTTGATTGATCTCAGAAACGGAAGCATTGGCTAACTCTTCTTTGGTAAAAAGCAGCTTATAGTCTGCCTCCGTGGGCTTTACACCCCTGTCATGCAGGTTCCAGAAGGGTGAATTGATATGATGCCCATGGCAGATCAAAACCGCAACGGGCACTCTAAGCAGCTTACACAACTTTCCTAAAGATTCCGGCAATACCGCCGTGGTACCGCAAAGAGAGTATCTGGCCTCGGGATAAATAATGGCAATATCACCGTTTTTGATGGTCCTCATAAGCTGCCGGATCAGGGTGGGATCGCTGGTAAACTTCCGCTTACAAATGCAGCCCACATCCCGCAACAGCTTTTCCCGTCCGATAAAGCCGTCAATGGCTACCACATAGTTGGCACGGCTGGGAAAAATGGCCTTGGTGGCTACCTTGAAATCCATAAAGGCGTTGTGATTGCACAGCAAAACAAAGGGGGGCTTCAGATTTTCCGTGCCTTCCCTGTGCAAAATATTCTTATGCTTGATGACATCCGGCAAGCTGAGCATCAGCGTCAACGGCCTTAAATACCACTTGGTCCGCTCCGGCGGCGTGGACATATTAAAACGTTCGAATTCCTGCTTCATTCCCCATCACTCCATAGTTTCCGGATCCTGCAATATCCTCTCATACAGCTTATCCGCCAGCACCTTGTGTCCCTGAGGTGTCAGATGCAGGGAATCGATCTCCGATGGATAAATAAACTCCGCGGCATTGAAATACTCACATCCCAGTCTATCTGCCACCGCCTTATAGCACTCCGGGAATTTTCTTGACTCCTCAATAGCCTCCTCATAAAAGGCTCCGTAAAAAGGAGAAGTCCCGATGCCCATTCCGATCTCCGGCGGGGCTACCAAAATGATCCGGGGCACAAAGCCCTGCTTTTCCTCGGTGAATTCCTGAATCACTTCTACCAAGGTACCTGCACCCTCAGCAATCTCTTTTGCCGTCAGGTGAAAGGTGTCCTTCAGATCGTTGCTTCCCAGCATCAGGATCACAATATCCACAGGCTTGTGGGAATTCAGACAGGGCCGCAAATAATCCAGACCGTTCTTCCACCCGTCAACAGGATCATCATGGATGGTGGTGCGTCCGTTGCACCCTTCCTCGATCACAGCATATTCATCCCCTAACAGCGTCTGTAATCTTCCCGGATAACGAATGTCTTTGGGGTAACGCATCCCCGTCTCCGGCACATAGCCGAAGGTATTGGAATCTCCGTAGCACAATACTGTAATCATAAAATAACCTCCCTGCCAGATTGCCTTATCCTACCTGCCATTGTACCACATTTAGACTGACTTAGAAAAAAAAAGAAATGCCGGATTACTCCAGCATTTCCTCAACAGCCTTTCTGACTTTATCCATATCTTCCGTTGGTTCAAACCTTGCTACCACATTTCCCTTTCTGTCGATGAGGAATTTGGTAAAGTTCCATTTGATGTAGGCCTTGTCTCCGAAGGTTTTGTTGTTCATTTCGGAGAAGGTTTTCAGCGCCGCGTTTTTGACGCCCTTGCCGAAGCCTGTAAAGGGCTTCTCCGTAGCCAGGTAGGCAAAGAGCGGATCTGCCTCCTCCCCGTTGACATTGAGCTTTGCAAACTGAGGAAAATCCGTTCCGAACTTCATTGTGCAGAACTCATGGATCTCATCCTCCGAACCCGGTGCCTGGTTGGCGAACTGGTTGCAGGGGAAATCCAGAATCTCAAATCCCTTGTCCTTCAGGTCCTTGTACATAGCCTCAAGGGGCGTATAGTGAGGGGTAAAACCGCATCCCGTTGCAGTGTTGACGATCAAAAGTACCTTCCCCTCATAATCTGCCAGCCTGACCTGATTTCCGCTTCTGTCCTTTACTGAAAAATCATATACTGTTGCCATTATCCATCCTCCTTATTCTGTTGTCTGTCCTTCGTTGTTACTTATCTTTTACCACATTATATTGCGCGCAATATATTTTGTCAAGAAAAAACTTTACACAATTTCTTTTATTTTTTTCCAGTCATAGCATCTGCGATAATTTGCCCCGGGAAATGCAGGCATTTGATTCCAGGGTCTGTCGAAGACCAGGACGTTCAGATCCGGCAGATGATCAAAGAACCGGAAGGCAGTAGGAGAATCTTCTATGGCATAGTCAAAGTGCATCTTGTAGTAATCCTCAAGCTCCAGGCTGTAGTCTCCCGCATAAACCGAGCCATCTCTGCCATACTTATTCAGACAATACAACTTAATATCCCGGAAGCCATGCTGATCCAGCCACTGGCGGGATGGTTCAAAAGAACGGAAGGGTCTGCCTGTGATAATGGACACCGTATGGCCTTTGCCTGCCCACTCATTTAAAACCTCTCTTGCCCCGGGAGTCTCCTCATAGCTTAAAAGGATCTCCGGCTTATGGCCTTTCTCCATGAGCTCTTCATACTGCTCATCCGTCAGATCAAAGGCCTGCTGCAGGTTAAAGTATTTGATCTTTTCATAGGGCACATCGATCTGAAACAGATCATAAACCAGGGTGGAAAAAGTCCTTGCCGTTTCACATAAGCAGTCATCAAAATCAACGTAAATGTTCATGGAATCTCCTTTATCATATCGCCTGCATCCTACAGTTTCTGCCCGATGAGATCAATAAGCTCCAGATCCGCCGGAAGCCAGTTTACTTCCAACAGTTCTTCCTTTTTAAGCCACCTGGCGGCCTGGGCTTCCTTTAATACCAGCTTTCCCGAAACAACCTCTGCCCAAAAACAATCCATGGACAGATGAAAGGATGGATAGTCATATTCCACGGTTTGGATCAGTTCTCCCACTGCGATCTCAGCCGTCAGTTCCTCTCTGATCTCCCGCACAAGGGCCTGCTGCGGGGTTTCTCCGGCTTCTATTTTACCACCGGGGAACTCCCACCAGCCCTTATATTCTCCATAGCCTCTTGCAGTGGCAAAGATCATGGGTGCTCCCGTTTCATCCAGGGACCGAATAACCGCTGCCACAACTCTGATGGTTTTCATTTCCTTCTTCCTTACTGGGCAAAACTGCCGTAGGCAGCAATCGCCTCATCAATGGTCATAGTTCCTGTTGCAACGCCGTAAACCGCCTGCCTTACCTGGAAGACGGCATCATCTGTCAGACCGATCTCCTCCGGTGACAAAACTCTTGATTCCGGAACATTCTCGAAGGCCGAATACATGGTATTAACGGACAGATCCTTGGTAGGGGACATGAGCCCTTTCTTCTGTGCCATCTCACTGAGCTGCTCCGAGGTGATCAAAAACCGCATAAACTCATTAGCCATATCCAGATTTGCACTGTCTTTGTTTACGGAAAACTGCAGGTTCGGCATATCCAAAAAGTTAGCACCCTCTTCCGAAAGAGGCAGGGGTACAAAGGTATAAGCAAAAGGCTTTGCAATGAAGGCTTCGGAACGGCTTTCCCGCTTCTCTGTTCCGGAAACCGTATCTCCGGATCCAGTCATCATAGGTACATCTCCTTCGAAAAAGCGAAGGATCACTGCATCATAGTTATTTTCAATTTCATCGCAGGCCTTCCCATCGATTTTGCAATCCTTTACAAACTGCTCCATCTTTTCCAAAGTAGGCTGCATATATTTGCCTGCGGAAGGATCCAGGGAGTTGAGTTTTTTCACAGCCTCGGCGTCATCTGCCACAGTCCCGCAAAAATAGGGATAGGCTGCCAGGGTAAACAGGGAGGTTGTCTCCTCTTTGGAAAAGCCCATGAGGGGATTTTCATATCCCTTGCTGCGGAAGGCATCGCAGACATCCACCAGCTCCTTGTAGGTGGTAGGAACGCTCAGGCCTTCTTTTTTGAACAGATCATTGTTTACCAGAATTCCATAGGTGTTTGCAAAAACAGGCACCATGGGAAGCTTGCCGTCTTCCGTCTTCAGAATGATGTTGCTGCGGATGCAATCAAGATCCAGACCCAGCTTCGGATCTGACAGATCCTCGGCGTGATCGATGGAAGACTGATATTGCTCCCGGCCATACATCCAGGAGTAATTCACATAGATATCCGGAGCATCGTTTCCGTCAAGCACCGTACCGATCATGTTGTTGTAATCATCCACCTTGGTGAACATCATTTCCACATTGGGATAAAACTCATTGAACCGGTCAAATTCCGCCTCCAGAGCCTCAAAGTTATCATAGCCTCCTGCCACTCTGATATGACAGCTGGTGTTTGTATCCAGGGCGGGCTGAAAGCCCTCCTGATGCGTCTCTTCCTGCTTCGCCGCTCCGCATCCAACCAGTCCCAGAACCATCATGAGCGCTAAGAACATACCTGCTTTCTTTTTCATGCTTGTAACCTTCCTTCCCGGATTCTTCGAATCTCCTTGATAACTAATTTTATATCCACAGGCTTTGCAATGTGCCCGTTCATTCCCGCATTCAAGCACTCTGTCACATTTTCGGAAAAAGCGTCCGCCGTCATGGCAACGATGGGGATGGCAGAAAGCTCAGGATCCTCCAGCTTTCGGATGGTCCTGGTTGCGTCAAGACCGTTCATCTCCGGCATCTGTACATCCATAAAGATCAGGGCATAGTCATCAGCCTTTGCCTTGCTTACCATATCCACGCAGATCCGACCGTTATCCGCACGCTCAGTAGTAATGCCGAACATACCCAGCATGGCGGAAATGATCTCCCAGTTGATATCGTTATCCTCGGCGATGAGGATGTTCAGGCCCTGCAGATCGGAGTAGTCATCCTCCGGCTCAATGGACTTGGATTCTTTTCCGATGAGAGCATTGATCTTATCATAAAGAGTGGAGCGAAACAGCGGCTTGCTGACAAAACCGTTGGCCCCTGCTTCTTTTGCCTTATCCTCAATATCCGACCAATCGTAAGCGGAAATCAGCAGGATGGGGATATTGGCTTCAACCTCCGAGCGAATCCGTTTGATGGTCTCAATGCCGTCGGTGTCAGGCATTTTCCAATCCACGATTACCACACCGTAATCCCGTCCTTCAAGGTGCCTGTGCTCGATCATCCCAAGAGCTTCCAGTCCGCTTCGGGCCTGCTCCGTGGTGGCGCCGATGGACTCTAAGGTGTCAACTGCCGTCTGCAGCATGATCTCATCATCATCCACGATCAGCACATCAACAGGCTCCAGCTGCATATCCTCCCGCTGCCTGTCGGCTGCCGGGATATCCAGTATGACGGTGAAGGTGGTTCCCTTGCCCTGCTCACTTTGACACTCAATGGTTCCACCCATGAGCTCCACCATCTGCTTGGTAATGGCAAGACCGAGGCCCGTTCCCTGAATGCTGTTTACGCGGCTGTCGATCTGTCTGGAGAAGGGCTGATACATGGCTTCCATAAATTCCTTGCTCATGCCGATGCCCGTATCCTTTACCACATAAACGAGACGAACGCAGTCGGATGCAGTGCTCTTTTCCTCCCGCAGATCCACGCTGATCTTCCCGCCGGGCTGGGTATATTTGATGGCGTTGGAAAGAATATTAATATAGATCTGGTTCAGGCGAAGCTGATCCGTATAAAGGTATTCCGTTTCCAGTTTGGTAAGATGAAAACTGAACTCCAGATTTTTTTCCTTGATCATGGGCTGTGAAATATTCACAAGGTTCTCCACCGTTTCTACAATGGAAAAAGTCAGGGGACTTAACTTCAGCTTTCCGCTTTCCACCTTTGAAATATCCAGAATGTCGTTGATGAGCGTTAAAAGATGATTGCCCGCAAGACTGATCTTTCGAAGACTTTCCCCTGTGGATTGCACATCTCCCAGATTTTTCTCGGCAATGGCCGTCAGTCCGATGATGGCGTTCATGGGAGTTCGGATGTCATGGGACATGGTGGAGAGGAAATCCGTCTTGGCCTGATTTGCGGATTCCGCCTCTCTGGCTGTGATCTTAAGGCGCTTGTTCAAAAAGATCATATAGGCCAGGTCACTTAAGAACAGGATCACCAAGCTGACGGAAAGGACGCCGAAGAGCAGCCAGTTTTCCTTATCCACGTGAAGATCCTTGGCGGGAATAAAGCCCAGCATGGTCCACCCAGCGGTGGCATCCACAGGGGTAAAGGCCAGGATGCACTCCTGTCCGTGAGAGTTCAACATGGAAACAGACCCCGTGGAGGAAGTGATCCGTTCGAAGATTTCCTTTGCCGTTTCGGGATCCGTGGGATTATAGGATTTGTAAAACTCAAAAAAGCCCGAGTTTTTAAAGCTGTAGCCCTTGATGATGTAATCGCCGTCAGCATCGATCATGGACAGCTCGGCATTTACAAGCTCTGACTGGGGGAAGACCCATTTTTGCTCCAGCTCCGAGATGGGAATCACACGTAAAAGTGCCGCCTCTTTGGTGGTATTACTTTCCGGATCCACAAGCATCACCGTATTGCAAAAGGCCAGGGACTGCTCCCCATTCATGGGGTTGGTGTAAGCCCGGGTAATGTTGATGGACTTTCCGATCTCATCTTCCCACTCCATATGATCCAAAAGACCTACCCGCTCATAGGAGGCCCCATAGTCATCCGTGGTGCCCTGCTTGGGTCTTGTGGAAAGTCCCGTGAGTGTATCCTTAAAAATCAGATGAGCAGAGGTATTTGCCAGCACATGGGAATCCCGGATATAGGCAGCAGCTTCTTCAATTGTCATGTTCTGATTATTGATATAACGTGCCCAGACGTCGCAAACTCTCTGCTCCCCTTCCAGGTAGTTCTCTGTTACCTGCTCCATAGTGACGGTTGTATTCTCAAAGTGCTCGATCTGCCTTTGATAGGCTTCCCGGTTGGTATATTGAGAGTACATCACAACAAAGACCAAAATGCCGGACATTATGATCACATTGATCAGGATTATTAAAATTTTTCTCATGTTCTGATTTCCCATAAAAGTCTCACAGCGCCTTTCGGTGCTTCACACACTTTCTAAGATCCTTTAACCTGCTCATAGTGCCTCCTTGGTATTTATCTCATTGCTCCAGCTTGTACTGCATCATTTCATATTTCAGCTTGCTTCCTTCGGAAATCTCCGCAGGCAAAAGTGCCCTCGCCACAAGCTTCAGATCATCTGACGGAATATCCGTCCGGCGAAGATTGGCATAATCTCCATCAATGCTCTCAACCTCATAGTACCATGTTTCAAGATTCATATTCAAACTCCTCTCACTCCCACCGAAACTTTCTGAAAACTCCCGGCTGTAAAATCACCTCAGCAAAAGAATAATCCTGCTTCTTCTCCGACATGGACAGCTCCGCCGCAAAGGCTTCCCGAAGCTTTCCTGCGGTGCTTTCAAGACCAAAGGCCTCTCCGGAAACCACATCCAGATCGGAACGGTGAGTCTCCAGATACACCTTATCCAGACCGATATACCGCTGGATGAAGTCATATTCCGCTGCCAGGCTTTCCTTCGTAAAGGAAGTCGCAACCCACGCCGGAATATAGACGGCGATCTCAAAATTCTTGTAGTGCATAGCTATCCCCTCTCTTTAACTATTAAGCCTCATAGTCCATGCATACTCTGTTCTTTACCTTCGGTCTGACGGTGCCTGTTGCAACCGCTACATGATCCGGATGAACGGCATAGCCCTTTAAGGATTCCTCATCTTCGAAAGCAGAATCCAGCATCAGATCCGCATTGGAAGATTCCAGACCTTCCGTATGTACCTTGATGGAAACAAGCCCCGGGATCTGTCCGGCAAGCCCCTCTAATCCGGCTTTGATCTCCGCTTTTGCTGCAACCTTTTCCTCCGTTGTAAGCTCATCCTTTAACTGCCACAAAATTACATGTTTAACCATTTTTTGCTCCTTTCAAATGCACTAACCTTCTGATAAAATATCCAGCATCTCCTGGGGATTATCCGCTGCTTTCACCTTCTCCATGGCCTTTAGGATCATGCCGTTCTCATCAATCAGATAAGTGGTTCTTACCACACCCATGGATACCTTGCCATAGTTCTTTTTCTCTTTCCAGACATCATAGGCTTTGATGGCTTCAAGCTCAGTGTCGGAAAGAATGGTGAAGGGCAGTCCGTACTTTTCTTCAAATCTTTTGTGCGACGCCACCGAGTCCTTGCTGATACCGATAACAACCGCATCTTTTTCCTTAAACAGCGGGTACAGCTCGCCAAAATTGCAGGCCTGCTTGGTACATCCCGCCGTATTGTCTTTCGGGTAAAAATACAGCACTACCTTCTTCCCCTTATAATCCGAAAGGGCATGCAAGTTTCCGTTTTGATCCGGCAGAGAAAACTCCGGCGCCTTTGTGTTTTCCTTAAGCATATGATCCTCTCCTTATATTTTTATCTGATAAAATGTGTCCACTCACGGACTTCCTGCTCGGGAAGATCGTATTTTTCTTTCCCAAGGGCAATGCTTCTCATGAGAAATACCATATTCCTTGCAAGTACTCTCATGGTCTGAAGGCCCTCTGCATCCTGTGCGGCCTCCCCCAGTGCATTGCCATGAACGCTGTTCCAATACTGGCTGGGCGCAAGGGGCATGCCCGCGATGGTAAAATATTTATTGAGCTCATCAAATGTGGCTGAGCATCCACCGCGGCGAGCCACCACAACACTTGCTCCCACCTTCATGGTCTTATCGAAGTGGCTGCTGTAAAAGAGCCTGTCCAGACATGCAATGAGCGTGGCATTTGCCGAAGCATAATAAACCGGAGATGCAACCACCAGGGCATCTGCCGCTTCGAATCTGGCTGCAATATCATTCACCGCATCATCGAATACGCACTTGCCCGTTTTGCCACAGGTATTGCATCCGATACAGCCGCGGATGGCCATATTACCGATTTGAACCATATCCACCTCAACATTCTCTGATTCAAATACCTTTACCATCTCGTTAACTGCGATTGTCGTGTTTCCGCCCACATGCGGACTGCCGTTCAAAATTAAAACTTTCATTTGGTTCCCCTCCTTAATTTGAAAAAAATTATAACCTCTTCACTCGATTTTCTTTTGAGGTAACTATACAGGAAATACCGGGATCGGCGGTCGTTTCGCAAACGACATTTACACAACCATAAGTATAACACAAAACACCCCTTTTAAGCCATCCCTCAGATGCCGGAACATAAAAAACAATTCCCCGGGAACAGGTTTTGCTTACCCGTCCCGGGGAATCGTATTATAGGGAGTCAATCATAGCAAATTTTCAATCAGGAAGCCATTTCCAATAAAACCATTTCCTGTACCATCTCATCCGGATCCAAATGCAGATAAGCTGACAGCGTTTCCAAAAAATCCGGATCCAGTTTCAGGTACCTGTGAAGTGCATCCAGCCTGGTATATTTTCCCTTGGGAAGCACCAGCTTTTCCAGCACATTCACATTCATCAAAGAAACAATCTCATCCCAAAAATCATTACATAAATCTCTTAAGCTCATCATCACCCTCCCTTCTCAAGCTTTGCGTGCCTGACAGCTAAACCGCTCTTCTGGGCTGTACGAAAAAGGAAATCACCAAACCGATGATAAGAAGCGGTAATGCTATCTTTACCAGTCCCAAAATGATTGCACCGACCAGGATCACCGGGAAAAGAACAATGGTGAATACCAATTTTGAAATTCCCCAGGCTGCCTTCAATGCAAAGATCACAAGTCTTCCCGCAAAAGCCAAAGCAAAAATCACAAGTAATAATGTCAACATATCTCATTCCTCCATTCTCAGTGGTTAACAACCATCGTGTTGTTGTGGTTCTTACACTGTTATTGTAAGGCTGCTTTCGCTTCATTTCAGCCATGGGATTACCGGATATCTGACGCAATTACTGCCGATTTTCCACAAAATCATCCGGATTTGCGAAATTTCGCCGCAACTTTTCACCGGAAATCGCAGGCGCTGTGATCTTACGAGATTCATTATGCCTCACAAAAAGACCAATTATTTGGACTTTTCATAAAAATATCAAAAAAGCGCCGGTATATAACCGACGCTTTGCAGTCTTAACCACTCCGCTTCACAGCCTTCGCCATTTCTTTAAACTATCTCAAACCCCTCCGGCTCAACATGACAGGGTAAAAAAAGCACCTGCACGCCGGCTTGCTTCGCTTCCTCAAGAACCTCTCCGAACTCCGGGTGGGTATCCACATTAGGATGAACAACGGTAACTCCATCCATCTGGATCACGAAGGCAAGGATCGCCTGATATCCTGCGGCATTTGCCTTCATCAGCTCACGGATATGCTTGACGCCGCGCTCCGTGGGCGCATCGGGAAAATATCCAACGCCGTCAATTTCCAGGGTACAGCCCTTGACTTCCATCAGATACTTCTGATCTCCCCTCTCCATGTAAAAGTCAATCCTCGAATCGCCAAAAGTGTATTCCGGCTTTACCACATCATAATCCTGCTTCGCAAGCCATTCACGGACCACCTTATTGGGGGCCTGGCTGTCGATGTTGAACAAAATACCACTCTGCTTTCGTACAGCCACAAGATCGTATTTCGTTTTTCGTCCGGGAGAATCCGGAGCCGTCAGCCACACTTCACAGCCCGGTATCAGCAGCTCCTTGCACCTTCCGGTATTCTTAACATGAACCGTTTCTTTATGTCCGTCGATTTCCACTTCTGCAATAAAACGGTTTGGACGATTCAAAAAAACAGCCCTGGTAATATTCTCGTATCTCATCTTTTCATTCCAACGATCAGGCTTTTCTTATGCATTCAAAGCATTGCAGAAGGACTCAATCTTTGCATCCATCTCATCGCTCTTTTTCGCTTTCGGATCAATGAATACAGCTTCCTGCTCAAAGGCATTGATCCCAACCGCTTTCGCCAGCTTGGCAAGAGCCTTTTCCGCTCCGGATCCGCTTTGACAGGCAAACGCAGCAAACTTCTTTCCACCAAGCCCTTCCTTATTGTCCTCAATAAACGTCCGAATAGGCGGTGTAAAATTGGATGCCCATACCGG
Source organism: Lachnospiraceae bacterium (assembly GCA_016282595.1). Lineage (GTDB taxonomy): Bacteria > Bacillota > Clostridia > Lachnospirales > Lachnospiraceae > RGIG7926. The sequence continues at coordinate 11,613 of JAEEKV010000315.1, read as the reverse complement.
GAATCCGAAAACTATCCTATCATAGGCCGACAGATCAACCTCGTATGCTTCAAGCTCCGGCTTCTCGGCCATGACGGCGCTCTTTCCGCCCCAGAAGAATTTCGCAAATCCCTTGTCATGATATGCTTTCTTAGGCACGAGCTTCAGAACATCCGCGCCTGTTTTTTCCTTTATCCGGTTTGCTACATATTCTGTATTTCCTTCCAGCGAGTAATACACCATCAAAGTTTTCATTTGCTTCCCTCCCGATTATGCTAATTCAATAAAAATCGCAATAGATCATCTCATACGTTTATCATACCACACTTCACAGCTTCGATGCCAACTCCCGTCGTATGGTTTTCATCTTATCATGCTCCTTCTGTAAGGGTGAGTTTTTTTGATGTTATCATTTTATGACGAAAAAGATGTGATTTCAGCCTCAGATACGCAACTCGAGACCACTTTCTTGATGTTTCATCTCACATAAACAGAAAATATGTGGAAATACTCCACATATCTTCTTACTGTGTCAATCTCTCCGGTATCTGCATATAAATTCGCAAAAAATATGCAGATACTCCGATTATCTGCACATAAATTCGCAAAAAATGTGCAGATACTCACAGCCACTTCTTCTTTTTGAAAAATACAAGGCTCACAAGTACGATCAATGCACTGACTGCGATCACCACAGGATACCCCCACCGCCAGCGCAGCTCCGGCATATACTGAAAATTCATGCCGTACCACCCTACGATCAAAGTCAGGGGCAGGAAGATGGAGGTTACCACCGTAAGCACCGTCATGATCCGGTTTTGTTTGATGTCCAAATGGGCTTTGTAAAGGTCCCGCAGCTGCACAGTATAATCACGCAGCGACGTGGAAGTATCATGGAGTCTTGCCATGCGGTTTAAAAACAGTCTGAAATACCGCAGGTTTTCCTGCTTGAAAAAGTTATTCTCATTTTCCTCCAGTTCCTGCCCAAGGTCCATCAGCTGTTCATAATGGATCCGCAGATCTCTGATGTCACTCCGGATATCATTCAGCCTCGTAGATGGCAGATTCTCTTCTCCATCCAAAATCGCCCGCTCCATGGCGTCCAGCTCCCGCTCATATTTTTCCATGAGACGGATATCTTCCTTCACGATCTGGTCGAGGAAATCGTAAAGGAACCGTTCCAGACACGGGATCCTGCACTTCTTCGTATCGCGGATATTCTGCACAATCTCCTCCGCCTTCCCGTTATCGTCAATGAATACGATACCCTTTTCATCCAGTGCAAAGGCAAACTTGGCATCTTCGCCGGATAGATTACTTCTGTCCGGAATGGAAAAAGAGCCCGTCAGGGAATCGTAGTTGACCTCCGCCTTTGTGGTAAAGATCTCCGAAAGCTCAGGATCGATCTCGATGCCGAGATCAAAGCTGTCACAGTATTGTTTCCATTCTTCAAAAGTCAGCACGGCAACATATTGCTTTTTGGCTTTTAAAACCTCCTCCCTGTTGACTTCCCGTAGTGATTCCTCGATCAAATAAAACATATCCGCTTACCTCCTGTCACCCATTTTCACGCTCAATTTCGCTCTTTAGATAGATGTTTGAATTTGCACCCTGTCGCACCGGAGTGAGTTTTTCTTTGTCCGATAGCTGCTTAATGTACTGTCTGGAACAGTTCAGCATTTCAGCGGTCTCGGCAGTGTTGACGAGACGCTCTTTGATAAAACCGATGATATCGTCGTATGCCGGGATACTTTCTTTTCCGATCTTCCGAAGCGTATCAGCCGGAACAAAATGCTCTTCTCCCCACTCAATCCCGTATCCGCCGGGAGAGACACGGACATTTCGAAATACCTCTTCATTTCGCAGGATGTTCCCGTAGAGTCGGTCGGCTTTACAGTACTTTTCGATATCCACAACAACACTCTTTTGATCCTTGAAAAAAACAAGGGCCTTCCGGTTTTGCAGCGCCATCACATCCAGGACTTTTCTGTCAAAACGCTTCTGAATCTCCGGCACTATTTCCTTTTCCGAGATCCTTACAAGATACAGTTCATCCTGGGCACAGCGACCCTCACTCAGCAAAAGAAGCTTGAACTCGTCGTATTCCCTGAGTCCGTTTTCCCTAAGAATGCTCCCGAGATTCTGACGGTCGGGAGGAATGATCCGCTGATCTACAAATTTACCGCTCCAGACCGAATCGATGCTGTATAGCCCTTTTTTTACATGCCCTGAAAAGATGAAAGGACAGGTCCATTCATCCGTATCTTCTGCCAGCTCCGTGAAAAACCTTTTGCTCCTTTCATAGTATAAAAGATAGCCAAGGAGCCTGCCTTTCTGCGCTTTGTCATGTATCTCAAATACGACCAATACTACACCACCTTTTCCATATCATGTCACGCATTTTAACGATGTATTCACGCCCAATGATCTTATCCAAACCATCAAATACCGTGTCCAAATCAGATTCCGTGAGTTTTGGCAGATCATGAAAAAATGCAGCCGGGATGTTACGTACATTTACAAGGGTACTGCCGGTTCCCACAAAGGCCTGAACCTTTCTGTCTTCCATTACATCAAAATCATCCAGTTCTTTCATTTTATGGCACCTGCACACAAGACTGAGTCCATGGTCGAAAAGAGGCGCCGGCCGAACACTCTTTGTCTTTGTATTTCGCAAAATTTCGATATTGGCTCCGTGACGATCTCTGTTGAGTACGAGATAGTCGATCAAAAACATTTCATATACGTACCCCGCCCAGCCCATGCGCCTGCAAAAGTCCAGAGGTGTTTCACTGTCTTTTTTGTTCATGGCATAATAATCTTCCAATGAGACCTTGCCTTCATCCGCATTCTTATAATCTTCCGACTCGCACAGATAGGTTTCATAATCCTTTCCTTCCACAGTAACAAGCGCGTGTATCAGCGTATATTCCAAATGCTCTATGCCCAAAAAAACCAACAGCCTTTGCACCACAATCTCATTCACGCACTCATGACCGACAATCCCTTTGATTGGATCGCTGTCTGACAGCTTATAGTATTTCTTCTTTTTCCCGGTATCATCATATGCCTTTAAAAAAGAGCCCCCCGTCCCGGAGGACTTGCGTGTCTTCGCCCAGTTTAAATACCTCATATCCCTCAGTTCATATATAATATCTTTCATATCGCAACTCCAAATCACTTGACACTTGTCAACTGTTTCCTTAATTTTAACAATACAAAATCGCTTGACGTTTGTCAAGCGATTCAAGGGATGCGTTATCGTTTTTTTATCCACTCTTTCGCCCAGGCTTGTCACTCCCACTTCTTCCAAACATCCGGCTGATAGCCAACCGTCGATTGCTTTCCGTTACGTACTATAGGCGTTTTTATCACCTGCTGGTTTTCCAGGATTTTCTCCACCTTATCTTCCTCCGCAATATATTTGATAAGTGCCAGAGTATCCTTATCCTTGCAATTTGGGTCCAGTAGATTCTCAATCCCACCATTAGCCTGTGCAACGGCATTAAACTCACCTTTGCTCAGGCCCTTCTCTTTCATATCAACGAATTGATACTTGATACCTCGTTCCTTGAAAAAACGTTCTGCCTTCTTTGTATCATTGCATTTCTTAGTTCCGAAAATTTGTATGTTCATATTCTCCCTATAACTTATCCTTTCTCATCTTCATACTCGTTCAAAAACTGCTCCATGAACGCATGTCTGCTCTCCGCCATCTCTCTGGCTTCCTTTGTATTCATCATATCCTTCAGCAAAAACAACTTCTCATGAAAATGCTCTATGGAAGAATCCAGGCTCCTGTCATGCTTACCGCCATATGCAAAAGTGCGAGCAATCCCAATCGCACCCAGGGCATCCAATCTGTCAGCATCCTGTACGATCCTTCCTTCAATCGTTTCCGGATGCTTACCCTTATTCTTGCTAAATGATACTGCATTGATGATCTTGCAGGTAATGGTCCATATGACAAAGCCGATCATTTGTACACCTCCTGAAGTGCGCTCAGTTCCTGCTTGAACTTTTCCACTGCATACCTGAATTTTTAAACCATAACATTTATGAGGGAGATCTTTATGATGCAGTCTAAGGCTAATCCTGCCGCTCTGTGAAACATCTCAAGCGCCCCCTTTACTCCGCCCTCTCGCAAAAGAACTCAACCTGCTCGCCAAGCGGGCCGATGCAAAAAGCCATCCGGATCGGGTATGGTGGATCCGACGGGATCACTTTATCATTCGGCTCTACGATCACCTCGTAGCCGGCTGCTTTTACTTTATTGATGAGCTCATCCACATGATCCGTAAGAAGCGCAAAGTGACGAATGGCGCCCAAACAATGTTCGCCATCCGCATTGGTAAAGATTTCGATCAATCCGTTTCCGGTATCGATCATAATCCCATCCGGCCACTCGCGGACAAGTTTAAGACCCAATATGGAAATGTAGAATTCCGTCACTTTGGGCAAATCTTCCTTGATGCACTTCATTGAAATGTGGTGGATTCCGTAGATCATCTTTTATTCTCCCAAATATTTCTGATAATCATCCACAATGTCCTTTGCATCTTTCAGGCCTGCGCCGGTTGCTTCTCTGCACGCCTGCACAGCTTCGATCTTACGACCTTCCGAAGCAAGTCCTATGATCCTGACTTTGTCTGACTCGGAAATGAGGGCTGCCAATCTTTTCAGGCTCTCCTCATCCACCTCTACGGGAACCTCCGCCTTCTTTCCGAAGCCTGCAAACAATTTTCCAAACATTGTTTCTCCTCCTCGTTTATGTTTATTTATTTTTTTCTAACTTCCCAATCAACTCAAGGTTGTATTTCTCGATCTCGCTGAGTATGCTTTCATCAAAGTCTTCCGGATCGACGACGGGGGCATACCAGGGCAGTTTTCCGAAGTGCTCTTGCAGCTTTTGATCCGTAAATTTCCGGCCATGTCTGGCGTAGATCTCATTTCTTGCAATGCGAAGCTGCTGTTTATCCAGGCCCTTCAGGTCATCCTCCGTCAGCTTCCTGCTATCGCTGTCCGGTATGATCATTCCGTCAGTCAGCGTACTTTGGTCGATATCTCCGCCGTTTGCGGGATCGAATGCAGATCCTTCCGGCAGGTTTGAATGAAAGCGCAGGGTACTTCCTTCATCTGTAAAGGCCACCACACATCGCCCTTCCATGGGATGTTCGTAGGTGATGACAAATACCCCGTTTTGCTTGTATCCGTCAACAACCTCAAACTGCGTCCGGTTCGTATCACCATGCTGAAAAACGTACAGATCAAAGTCCTTCAGATACACCCAATCAAGGGGATACCGCATTTCGGAATACTCGTATCCGGTGGTCTCTTTTACATATTTTTCCAGCACCTTTCCGGATAACACCGTCAGATCCGTAAAGATTTCCTCATCGCCTGTGGCTTTCAGATAGGCTCTTTCCACTTCGTGAGTCGGATACCCGCGGTCGTAACCCGCACCATCATAGAAAACCTCGTGCCAGTTGATATCCCGGGGATCCCCATAAAAACTCAGCAAAAAGCCGTAGTATCCCACGTCATTCAGCTTCTTTTCAAGCCCCTTCAGCTGCGCCTCCGACAAGGTTTCCTCGGCAGCTGCCTGATCGGTAGTTCCTGCAAAACTTCGAAGGGGCGTCCATGATATCAGCTCGCATTTGTATGCATCCGCGATTTTGTAAAAATCCTCCTCGCTGACATCCATTCTGTCGGCTTTATTGATGTCATACTCGCCGGTTTTATTATGGTAAAATGCGATGCCGCCGTTTTCACCATCTTCCTCGCTGAAATAAAAATCATCCCAGCTTATGGTAGTTCCGCCCTTTTCCAAATGCCACTCTCCAAAGATGGTGCTCCAGGCGCTGTTGGAACCCACATTGAAAAAGTGGCCGTTTCCCATATAGTGCTGGCCGTTACGTGCCCAGCCCTCAAGAAAACAGACGGGCTTTTCGTCCGCGCAGGTAAAACCGCTGTAAATATAGCTTTGCTCGCCTATCTCATCAGATTCGTAGTCAGCATTTTCGCCGATCAAAAGCTCTTTTATACCATCGTCATTGATATCGGTGATCACATATCCGATCACCTTCATAAGATCATCGTCCCCGGGGTACATGATCCTTTCGATAAGGCCGTTTGACACATACTGATATTCTTTGTCGTAGTCGTAGCCCTTTTGGATCGTGTCTGTGATTTCCGAAAGGATAGGGGCGTAGATCGTATCGTAATCCGTTTCCGGCTGCGCCGTTTCCTCGGCAGCGGCGGCATCTTCATCCGATGTTGTATCAGGCGTTTGTGCGGCATCTTCTGCGGGATCAGCTTCGGCGTCAGCGCTTACTTCCTGTTCCTGTACCGGTTCCGCCGGTTCTGCCGGTCCCTTCGTATCCGCCTCTTTGCCGCATCCGCCAAAACATATGCTTCCAATCACACATAAAAGTGCTGCATAGACTGTTTTTTTTCGCATTTTTTGTCCTCTTATCCTCATTAATAGATTCCGCATCACTGGCAACAATATCATCCCTGATAAGCGTATTTGCAACCTGAGTGCCCTGGTTTCTGGCATATGATTTCATTAGTTTCCTGACTCTCTCAGGGTTCTTGCTCACTCCGTCAGCTCTGTTTATATCTGATTTTACCACACCATCATAATAGTCTACCACCTGTGTAGCAGTCAAGAAAAGTACAACCGTCAATTTTCTATTGCAAACATATGTTCGAAGTGATATAGTCATAGTTACACCCCCCGCAAAGCAAAATCCTGTGACGAAAGGTGGTGACGGTATGGCAGAAGAGAGCCGCACGTATATCGCCATAGATATGAAAAGCTTCTACGCCTCTGTGGAATGTGTTGCCCGTGGACTGGATCCCCTCAAGGCCAATCTTCTGGTGGCGGATTCCGGCAGGTCGAATCAGACCATCTGCCTTGCGGTATCTCCTGCCCTGAAGGCTATCGGCGTACCCGGCAGGCCCAGACTTTTCGAAGCCAAGCAGGCCATCCGCAAATATGAGCGTACCCACCACACGCGGATCCTTTACATCACCGCCATGCCCCGTATGGCCGAATATGAAAAGGTGTCCGCCAGGATCTATGGCATCTATCTGAAGTATGTTTCGCCGGAGGATGTCCATGTTTACAGCATTGATGAGTGTTTCATCGACTGCACCCCCTACCTGCACTTTTACCGGGAAAAAGCGGCGCAAAGCGGCACCACCCCGGCCCACGTTATGGCCCTTACCATGATCCGGGATGTGCTGAAAAACACGGGGATCACCGCCACTGTGGGCATCGGAAGCAATCTGTATCTGGCCAAGGTCGCTATGGATATTGTGGCGAAAAAAGCCCCTGCGGACCGGGACGGGGTGCGCATCGCCTCCCTGACGGAAGAGACCTACCGCACACTTTTATGGGAGCACCGGCCCCTGACGGACTTTTGGCAGATCGGCTATGGCAAGGCAGCTAGGCTGGAGAAGAATCACATTTTTACCATGGGAGATCTTGCGGAGCGCACCCAGTGGGACGAGGAGTGGTTTTACAAGACCTTCGGTATTGACGCGGAGATTCTCATCGATCACGCCTGGGGCATCGAGCCCGTCACCATGTACGATATCAAGCATTATAAAAGCAGCAACCATTCCCTTTCCAACGGGCAGGTTCTGCCCCGGCCCTATCAATACGAAGAGGCCTGTATTGTCCTGCGGGAGATGATCGATATTCTGTGCTGCGACATGTATAAGAAGAACCTGGTGTCCTCAAGGTTTACCTGGTGGATCAGCTATGATTATAAGAGCCTGGAGTTTTTTCCCGCCTATGACGGCAGGCTTTCCATCGACTGGTACGGGCGTCTTCACCCTGCCCACTCCAACGGGACCGTGCGCCTGCCTGTAGCCACCAACGTCCCGGGCATCGTCACCGAGGGCATTATGGCAGATGTGGATAAAAAAAGCGACCACCGGATCCTGCTTCGGCGGCTGGGGGTCTGCGCCTGCGATGTCACCTGCGATGAAGGGATCTATCAGCTGGACCTGTTTACGGATTACGAGGCCCTGAGCAGGGAAAAGCAGCTCCACGCAGCGCTGCTGGAGGTACGCACGAAATACGGGGCCAATGCACTTTTAAAAGGCCTGAATCTGTTGGAGGGGGCCACCACAAAAATGAGAAACGAACAGATCGGAGGTCACAGAGCCTGACATGACTTTCAGATATAAGGATGTACTGGATCGGGGCAAGCCGACCCATGAAAAGGATGACACTTTTTCCATCAAGCACCCGCCCATGGAGCTTTCCAAAAGGGCCAAGATCTTCAGTCCTTTTGATGCATTGAAGGGATTTGGGGATGAGCTTTCCAAATCTCAGACAGAGGTAACCGACCACTTCCTCAAGGATAGGGATTCCATTGAGGACACCCCATAGGTAAAAGATATGTGTACCAGATATGCCCTTGAAAAAGACCTGCCGGACCTGCAGGATATCGCCGACGCGGTGCTGCATACGGCCCTTGCCATGCGTTTCGTGGAAACCCACGGCCGCCCCATTGTCACCAGCGGTGAAGTGCGCCCTACGGATATCGTTCCCGTCATCGCTCCCAATTCCAAGGGAGTAAAGAGCGTGTTTCCCATGCAGTGGGGTTTTCTTGCCAGGGACAACAAACGCACACTGTTTAATGCCCGGGTGGAGTCCGCTGCCGTAAAGCCCACCTTCAAGGATGCCTGGCGGTCCCAAAGGTGCATCATCCCCGCCTCTTATTACTTTGAGTGGCAGCATTTTAAAAATGCAAACGGCAAAGAAAAAAACGGAGACAAGTTTGCCATCCAGCCTGCGGGTTATACTATGACGTGGCTTTGCGGTCTTTACCGCATCGAACAGGGCTTCCCTGTTTTTGTGGTGCTGACAAGGGAGCCTTCTGTGGAAATGTCCGTGATCCATGACCGGATGCCTTTGATGCTGCCTAAAGAAAAGATCGATGATTGGATCAGCCCTTCCTCAGATCCAAAGGAGCTCCTGCCTTTTGCGCTGACAGATATGATAAAGGAAAAAGTAAAACTGCCGCTCTAAAGCGACAGTTTCGTGTGTTCTTTATGCAAATACCGCATCCGGAAGATACATCTGTACATCTCGATCTTCCATGTCCAGGTTGAAGTACCTTGAAAGCTTGTACATAAATCCTTTATCTGCTCTCAGATATGCTTTTAAATATTCGTAATGGCTGCATCCCATGCATCTGCCATACAATTTTCCAAGTGTGACATAGTCCATCAAGGCTACGATATCATCCCAGAATTCAGAACAAAGGTCTTTTAATCTCATTCGTTTTTGTACCTCCCCTTGTTTGATATGTCTGTATTCTATCAGCCAATTGTGAACAAACTACGATGAGATTATTAAGATTCCCTTATAAATTCTTAAGAATACCTGACCTGCCGGGTGCAGATCGTCACGCCGGACGTGCCAGATAGTATCCCTGGAAAAGATCCACCCCAAGGCCTACCAGGTAGTCAAACTCCTCTTTTTCCTCCACACCTTCCGCAACCACAAGGATGCCTTCGGAGTGGAATTTCAGCACAAGATCCTGCACATTTTGCTGTTTTTCCGGGATATGATCAATGCCGGAGACCAGCTCTCTGTCCAGCTTTACAATATGGGGCCGCATGATCTGTACCCGTTCCATGTCATTGATACCGCTGCCGAAATCATCCACTGCCAGCAGATTTTCCATGACCTTGACGGACCTTTGCTTTTCCAGCCAGTTAGGATAGGAAAAGTAGGGATATTCCAGACTCTCGATGATCATTCTGCCGCGAATGCTGTCCCCATAATACTCCCAAAACACATCGGCTTCAGCCTGGGACAGGTTATCGGAAGGGAAAGAATTGATGCACACCCGCTCGGTATATCCCCTTAAAAAGTAGGCCTGCATAGCTCCGAATACGGTTGCCACCTCCAAAACGTGCAGTCTGTCGGCTTCCATATATTCATCAATCAGTTCCAAAACCGTCTTATTGGTGGGGCGCATCAGGGCTTCCCATGCATATACTGTTTTTCCGTCGGGCTGGAAAATGGGCTGGAATACGTAGTTGATGGTCAACTCACCCAGCGCTTCGAGTATTTCTTTGTCCAGCGGTAAATCGTCGTAATAAATCATAACTGCAGCCTCCGATGCTATTATACAGCGAGAGTGCACTTTCTACAACTAGATTCGGTCAGTGTTTCAAAGGAAACGTGTACGCACCTTCGGGTCCCACAACGGAGTAGTCCGTTTCCGTCACGTAAAGAGCTGCTTCCAGAGCGGAATGGCCCACGTTACCTTTTACCGTGCCATCATCACTTGTAAACAGCAGGTAGGTGTCTGTATCCGGGGCATCTTCTTCCACTACGCCCCAGCCCCGCAGTTCCTTGGTATCGTCAATGTGGATCAAAATGGCGTAGGAGCCGCTTTCCATGCCCTCGGTGATAACGAGGTAGCTGTCGGTTGTGTAGTCACCATAGTAGCCGCAGCGGGTATAATCCGGATATCCGAACATCTCTTCTTTGTTGATGTCAGCCAGGGCACTGGCAAGGCTGTAGGCTTTTTCCTTGTAACGCATGGCTTCGTTGTAGGCAACGATCATGGGATAAATGGATCCGTCCTCGTATAAGTAGCTCATGCGCTCCGCCATAACGGGCACGTATTTTTCCCACTGATCGTATTCGGTCTTGATCTCTTCAAAGGCCTTGGCATCTTTTTCCTGAATGCGCTTTAACAGGCTTTCGGCTTCACTTTTCCATACCATGGTGCCGTATTTGCTCAGCTCGTTCATGGATGTCTGGTCCTGAGCGTTCAGCCTGGGTTCGTCATATTTGTTGTACAGCTCGTTTGCACCCACCAGCTCGTCTCTGAGGGAGGCGGCTTTTTGGGCATTGTCGTCGACGTCTTTTGCGATCTGGTCCGGGTTTATGTTTGTGTTGGAGGCGGAGGCGTTGGCGCCATCTGAAGTCGCGCCGGCGCCTAAGTAGTCACGGACGTTAAAGCTTTCCTCGGTGCGCTGCTCCTCATCAATGATGCCGGGAACCAGCTCAGTACCGTAGGTTTCCCCGGTCTCCGGATCGATGTAGTAGCGGCTCTCTGCGCCCGTATAGGACCTGAACAGCACCACGATCTCGCCTTTTTCATTGGTGGTAACGTCCCAGTAGATGGTGTAGTCGTTGGAGTCTTCCATCTCCTTAAGATCCGAGTTGTTGGCATAGCAGTACTGCTTGATGGCCTCCATGGCCTGATCCTCTGTGATGGGGCCTTTTGCAGCGTCCTGATCTGTTTCTATGACGGAATCGGTTTCTCCTGTTTGGGCGGTTCCATCCTGTGCGTCTTCTGTTTGGGTGTTGTCTGCCTGGGCGTTATCTCCCTGCTGGGTCGCATCCTGGCTCTCCTGAGCTGCGTCCTGGTTTCCCTGGGATGCGTCCTCACCGTTTCCCTTGCCGCAGGCTGTCATAGCCAGGGTCATGCAGCAAAGTAATAGTACGATTTTCTTTTTCATAATTGGTTGGTCTCCTCTTTTTATAATATATAATATGAATGTTATTGCTATTATGTGTGAAAGAATTCATTCTCAAGTTCATCCGCAATCCTAAGCACCCATTTTGCACAATTATCACCACATGCCGAG
>JAEEKV010000314.1 GCA_016282595.1 Lachnospiraceae bacterium | reverse complement strand
TCTGTACTTATGTTACTGCGTCAGTTTGATCTCACCGGATCCGACTTCCTTTCTAAATCGGCTGTCGTGCTCTACGATGAGCATGGTGGGCTTGAACTTGCGGATCAGGTTTTCCAGCTGCATGCGGGAAAAAACATCTATATAATTAAGGGGCTCATCCCAGATATATAAATGAGCGCTTTGTAAAAGGCTGGCAGCAATGAGTACTTTTTTCTTTTGCCCTTCGGAATAATCCTCGATGCATCGTCCAAAGGCCGTGGCCTCCAGATCCAGCTGACGAAGCAGGGTTAAAAACAGGCTGTAATCCAGATTTTCACTTTGAGCATAATCCTTCAGCGTGCCACTCAGGTGTGAAGTATCCTGGTTAATATAGGATACCACCAGATTCGGCGCTACCTGCAGGGTGCCATCCAGTGCATAATTTCCATCGGTATCGTTGATGCGATCCAAAATCGCATGGATCAGACTGGATTTACCGCTGCCGTTTTCTCCGGTTAAAAACATCACATCTCCCTGCTTCAGAGAGAAGGTCAGATCTTCAAAGACAGCGGAATCTGCCGAAGGATAGGTCAGGGATAGCTCTCTTGCCTCGATGAGCGTCTTTTTATAATGGGTCATGGGCATGAGTTTTAAGTCGCAGGCAGAGTCAATGTTATTGAGCAGTCCTTCCTTTTCCTCAATCTGACGCTCCATTCGTTTCTCAAAGTTGGCAACCCGGGATTGCATCTTTTTGGTCTTGGCTCCGATAAAGGCACGGGTACCCAGAAACCGATCATGCTCCTTGGTGGGATCGAAACCGATCTTAGTCGCTTCATTTTTGGAAGCCCAGCCGGAAGCTCGTCTTGCAGCTTCCTTGAGCTTTCCGATTTCTTTCTCCAGCCGTTCATTTTCGGAAAGGGCGAATTGATCTGCCCGTTGTTTGTTTTCCCAGTAGGAAGAAAAGTTGCCGGTCTGCACCTCGATGCGTGCCTTTCCCAGGATCAGCACATGATCTACGCAGGCATCCAAAAGTTCTCTGTCGTGGGAAACCAGAATAAAGCCCTTCTTTGAGGACAGATAGCTTTCCACGATCCTTCGGGAGTGTTGATCGAGATGATTGGTGGGCTCATCGATGAGCAGGAAATCCTGCTCCCCAGAGAACAAAACAGCCAGCATGACTTTGGTCCGCTCCCCGTAGCTTAAGGTCTGGAACGGCCGATACAGCACTTCCGTATCCAGATGAAGAAGGGGAAGCTCTTTTAAGATCTGCCAGCTTTCCACAGAAGGCTTCCACTGCTCCGACAGTTCAGCAGCCGTCAGGGAAAGTTGCTCCTTGCTAACTCTATAAGGGAAATAGTCAAAAAAGCGATCGGTCTGAATGCTACCGGTATATTCATAATCTCCCATTAAAAGGCGAAGCAGTGTGGTTTTACCCTTTCCGTTGCGACCGATGAGTCCCAGCTTCCAGTCCGAATCCATGATAAAGGATTCGTGTTCAAAGACAGGATCGAAGCTGCCCTCGTAAGTAAAAGAAAGGTCACCTACTTGTATAATGGACATATCGTTACCTCCGTATGATACAAAAAAGCCTGTTTTGCATACACAAACAGACTCCGCAAAAAACAATATGTCAGCCCTGTGGCAAACAGACAGTCTTCACCGATAATCCAGAATAAGTGTACACAAAAACCAATTACGTGATCACTTAAATGAATTATCGAATTATCATACCGTCACCGTCGCCTAAGGCGCCTTTCTTTCAATTCTTTTCCTTTGCCCGGGAACTATCCCCAAGACTCGCTTATCATAACACCCGAAAAATCATTTGTCCACTATTTTTTGAAATAACGTGCAAAAAGGCTGTATTTGTGCTATCCTACAATCACATATTCGTAATTCTTTTCCGGGGAGGATCGATCCCGGGGAGGGGGCTATATGTTAGAACAGATTAACAATATATACTCTATTGTGATCAATGTCATCGGTCTGATGATCGCAATGTTCTTATATGTGCAAAACCCAAAGCGAGATCATGAATGTGGCATCGTATTTTTACTGTGCATACTCCTTTGCAATTACTATTGGGGGACCTATGTACTTTTAATGGGGCATGACCCCAACGTGTCTTCCTTTATGGCCTATTTCGGTTGGAATATTTGTTATTTTCCACTTTTGATCATGATCCTCAACCGCAGGAGCGAGGAGGAAAAAAAGTATTTTCATGTCCTTTGTCTGTTCCCAATCCCCCTCAATGTCGCCCAGTTCTTCCTCTATATGCAGTTTGGCGGCCTGTTCAATAATCTCTGGGAGGGGATATTCAGTTCCCTGATCGCCTGTATCAGTGTCAATTCCCTGCTCTTTTATATGAAAAACAGAAAAAACGGCGCAAAGTTTCCCTATGAGACCGTTCTGGCACTTCTGTTTATCGGGGGGCAATATATCATGTGGACCGTCAGCTGCTTTGACTGGCCGGATGAGCTTCATGATCCCTATACCTACGCATCCTTTGCGATGGCTACTCTTACGGTTTTTGTGCCGTTCTTCGTCGCAAAGGAGCTGGGACAGACCAAGTCCCTGGATCCGATCAATGAAGTACAAAGACATATCAATTCCGTGATCAGGCCGCTGTATGTAGGAGCCGTTTTGATTTTCTCCGTCGGCGGATATCTGTTTGCTTATTGGGTAAAGCAGACTTTATCCAAAGGAATGGTGGCGGATTCCGAGACGGATCCCTACAGCATCATAGCCGTGCAGTTGTTTGTATTTTCCCTGATCCTGGTGATCTTTTCCATGGCCATTATTCTGATCGTCAGATTCGGACGGGAGGCAGCCGAGAGTGAAGAGCTTCGCAAAGCAAAAGACATCGCCGATCATTCCAACGCGGCAAAGAGCGATTTTCTGGCCAACATGTCCCATGAGATCCGTACCCCCATCAATGCAATTTTGGGAATGAACGAGATGATCCTTCGGGAAGGGCTTTCCTCCAGAGATGCGCTTCCAAAGGACCGGGAAGTGATCCGGAAAGGCTTTGCGGATATCTGTAATTATGCCGGAAATGTGGAAAGTGCCGGAACCAATCTATTGTCCATCATCAATGATATCCTGGATTTTTCCAAGATCGAAGCCGGAAAACTGGAGATCGTGGAAGGCAATTACAAGCTCAGCACCATGCTGAATGACCTTTGCAATATGATTACCTTTAAGGCCAGGGAAAAGGGTCTGCAGTTCGAGATTGATGTGGATTCCTCTTTACCGGATGGCCTCTATGGAGATGAGGTCAGGATGCGCCAGGTAGTCACAAACATTTTGAACAATGCTGTGAAATATACCAAAAAAGGCAGCGTTTGCATGAGTGTAAAGGGACGTATGGCAGAGGAACTGAAAGACGGGAAAGCCGTTATTTTGGAAATCCGGGTGAAGGATACCGGAATCGGAATCCGGGAAGAGGATATCGACAAGCTCTTTACCAAATTTGAACGAATGGATTTAAAGACCAACAGTACGGTGGAAGGTACCGGATTGGGACTTGCCATTACCAAAAATCTTTTGACCATGATGGGTGGCAGCATAGAAGTAGAGAGTACCTATGGAGAGGGTTCACAGTTTACGGTGATCCTGCCGCAGAAGGTGGTTTCCTCTGAGAAGGTGGGCGACTTTAAATCCAAGTATGAAAAGAGTATCCAGGAGAGAAAGGCATACGAAGAAAGCTTCCGCGCACCGGATGCGCACCTGTTGATCGTAGATGACACCACTATGAATCTGACCGTAGTTAAGGGACTTCTTAAGAGCACCCAGGTAGAGATCGATACGGCAACAAGCGGTCCTCAGTCCATTGAAATGGCAAAAGAGAAAGCCTATGATATCATTCTGATGGATCAGCGTATGCCGGAGATGGACGGAACCCAGGCCATGCATGTGATTCAAAATCAGCAGGATGGCGCCAATCGGAAAACGCCTTTCATCTGCCTGACAGCGGATGCCGTTACCGGGGCCAGAGAACGCTACATGGCAGAGGGATTTGCAGATTACCTTACCAAGCCCATAGATTCCGGGGAACTGGAACGGATGCTGGTAAAATATCTGCCCCAGGAAAAGCTTCAGCCTAGACGTACCCGCAAAGATGTGGCTGAAGAAGATGGCGATTCGGAGCAGACAGCATCCAAGGAAGATACCGATTCCTCCCAGGGATTCTGCAAACAGTTGGAAGAGGCAGGGATTGATACATCGGTGGGCCTTATGCATTGTCAGAAGGATCCGGATTTTTACAAAACCATCCTTACGGAATATGTTACCGGAGCAAAAGAGAAATCCTCCGGGATCCAAGCCCATTATGACAGCCGGAACTGGGCGGAATATGGAGTTTTGGTACATTCTCTGAAGAGCACATCCAAGATGATCGGCATCATGGATCTGTACGAGGTTGCTGCGCAGATGGAAAAGGCAGCAGATGAAGGCGATGAGAAGACCATAGAAGATAAGCATGAGATCATGATGGACAGATACAAGGCCGTGACAAAGCTCATCGGCGAGGCGATTGGGGAAGCGCCCGGAGAAGGTGTTGAAAATAAGGACGATGCGCAAGATGACGAGGTGCTTGAGTTTTTACCGCAGTAAGTCCTAAGAAAAATCATTGCAAAACTATGCAGAGAAAGGGGTATCACAATGGATGACAAAATCGCAAGACTGAAAGAAATGATCGAGGAGAGCAACAGGATCGTATTTTTCGGAGGCGCCGGCGTTTCCACGGAAAGCGGGATCCCGGATTTTCGAAGCAAAGACGGGCTGTATAATAAGCCGGATGTCAATTTTGCCCAGTACCAGCCGGAGTATCTGCTCAGTCACAGCTGTCTGGTAAGGGACCCGGAGGTGTATTTTGAGTTCCACAGACAGAAAATGGACACCCGAAAGATCGAGCCCAACAATGCCCATAAGTATTTGGCCAAACTGGAGGAAACAGGCAAACTCATCGGCATTGTCACCCAGAACATCGACGGTCTGCATCAAAAGGCCGGCAGCAAGGTGGTATATGAGATCCACGGAAGCGCACTGCGGAACTATTGCATGAAGTGCGGAAGGGAATACCCCATAGATTACATCTTTGAATCCACAGACAAGATCCCCAAATGCGAAAAATGCGGCGGCGTGGTCCGGGCTGATATCACTCTGTATGAGGAAGGGTTGCCGGAGGATCAGGTACAGGGCGCAGTTCGTGCCTTATCCGAAGCGGATATGCTGATCATCGGTGGGACTTCCCTGACGGTTTATCCCGCAGCCTCCTTTATCAATTACTTCAGGGGGAAAAACCTTGTCATCATCAACCGCGATCCTTTGAACGTAAGAGTGGGAGAGGAGACGTTGGTGATCCAGGAAAAGATCGGACAGGTCTTTTCAAAGCTTGCCGAGATGCAAGGCATCAGTCTGGATTGACATTCTGACCGAATCTACTTCCGTAACAACCGAATAAGCAAAACCTATGGAGAAAAGCCGGAGATTGGTGGTATCATCACCGTATCCGGCTTTGTTGTATGTAAAAAGCGGCCTGAAATGGGCCGGAAACAGGATGTTTCGTGCCGGAAAAAGAACGGAATCGAAGGAGGAAGGTTTATGAGTAAAGAACGTACAAACATGAAAAACTGGTTTACTAGACTGTGCATGTGTTTCGCAGTGGCTTTGGGAATTTTATGGGCTTCATCGAATCCGGCCTTTGCTGCGGCAGGGGATCTTGTGATTGGTGAAACCAGTAACGACAGCACACAGAATTGCTCCGGACAGGGGTGGTCCTATGTGGCATCAACCCATACGCTCACCTTAAATGGATTTCAATTCAGCTATACGGGAACTGATACAGGTAGACCGGATGGGGGAATTGAGTACACAGGCACTGAGAAGCTTACGATCACAGTTAATGGAACAAACAGTATTAATGGATGCTGGGCAGGAATTGTGTGTGAATATGCTGAGCTTGCTATAAATGGCAATGGTAGTTTAGTTATTGAATCACAGTCAGACGATGAAAGTAAATTTACAGAGGGTGTCAATGTACAGGGATTTGATTTGACAATAAGTGAAGCTACAATTACTGTGAGCACGGATGGTTTTGGCGTAAGTTGTAAAGGGTTTGTCTTTGAGAGTGGAGAGGCGTCAATCACGGCAGGATTAGATGGAGTAAATTCAGGGTCATTTACTATTAATGGCGGAAATATTAAGGCGGCGGGAAAGACATGCAATGGATTTCAAGTTGTTGGCCAAGATGCTTTTGTGAAAATTAACGGGGGAACCGTTGTAGCGGAAGGACAGTATAGTGGAAACGATGCTATGAGCTCCGGAATATATTGTTTGGATCCTGGAAATGGTAAAGGCGATGTTATCATTTCTAGCGGCAGCACTGTGATTGCTAGAGCAGGGACTAATGCAACGGATGCAACGGAGCAGTTGGCCATCTATGGTGTAGTCAAAAATGCAATCGCCGGCAAAGGTTGGATGAACTATACAGGAGAGGGCGATTCGGCAGATATCGCGGTAAATACTACGGGAGCGGAATTAACATATAAGAGAGTTGCTTTCCCTGCTGGTGCCAGCAGCGAGGTTGCTGTCACCGGCATTACCTTAAACAAAACCACCCTCTCCCTCACCAAGGGTGCAAGCGAGACTTTGACGGCAACCGTAGCACCATCTAATGCAACGGACAAGGCCGTAACTTGGACCAGTGATAAGACATCAGTTGCCACCGTAGTTGACGGTAAGGTGACCGCAGTGGCAGCGGGTAAAGCCACCATCACCGCAAAGGCAGGCGAAAAGACTGCAGTCTGCGAAGTAACTGTTACCGAAGCCTCTTCCGATATCAAGACGGATCCGGATCCCGCAAAGGATCCTTCCAAGGACACGACCACCGGCACCGGCGATGCACAGAAACCGGGTACCGAGGATACGGCTAAGAAGGCAGCAAACAGTCTGAGCGTAAAGGCAAAGAATGTTACCCTAAAGGTTAAGACCGTTAAAAAGAAAAACCAGAAGATTACAGCCAAGAAGGCCTATACCATTAGCGGAGCCGTTGGTAAAGTCAGCTACAAGCTGGTAGGCGTAAAGAAGGCGAAGTTCAAGAAGAACTTTTCCGTGAACGCAAAGAACGGTGCCATCACAGTCAAGAAAGGTTTGAAGAAGGGCACTTACAAGGTAACGGTTGCCGTAACCGCAGCAGGTGATGATAAAACGGAAGAAGCAACCCGGAATGTAACGGTTGTTGTCAAGGTGAAATAACCGTGCAGGCAATCTGTTTTGACATTTCTTTCAAAATCCGTGTATAATACCAAATGTGTGTGAAATCCATCGGAGATCATTTACAACTAAGAGGTATGACCATGACGGATATGATAGAAATCGAAGTGGTGCTGGATGAAACCTGCATCGAGCCGAAGGTGAAGATCTTCACCAAAAGTGAGACGGCACAGGTGGAGGACATCATCAATGCAATAGAAAGCAGGTCGAGATCGAGTTTTTCGCCTATTCCGGTAAACGAAAACGGCAGGTTTATGGTGATCTCCCAGAGGGACATTTACAGGATCAGGACCCAGGGCCGGGAGGTTCTTCTGGATACCGAGGATAAGTCCTATCCGGTAAGGGGCACCATTGCAAAGTTTGAAAACGAGCTGGATCAGGAGCGCTTTTTCAGGATCTCCCAGTCGGAGATCATCAACCTGTATAAGGTGGAAGCCTTTGATTTTAACATGACGGGAACGGTGGGCGTTCTGTTTGATAACGGTGTAAGAAGCTGGGTGGCCAGAAGATGTGTTAAACCCCTGCGGGATCTGTTAAAGACCCGCTTCGGGAATATGTAAGGGAGGTGCGGATGATGAAATTAAAGCAGCGATTTATCATGAAAGCATCCGTAGGCTTCGCCCTTGGAATTATTGTGGATCTGGTCATCCATGCCATCTGCGTCTTTATGGGAGATCACTATCTGCTCAACGGCCCTGTCGACAAGAGCATGGTGATGCATTTTTTGATGGACATCCTGACCGGCGGGCTTTTGGGCTTTGTCGGAAACGGCAGCTCCGTGATCTACGAGATTGAAAGCTGGAGCATTTTAAAAGTAACCGCAACGCATTTTGTGATCGCGTACGGCGCCTTTGTGATCATCGGTCTTTTCAACGGTTGGATCACGCCCGAGATCAATCTTCCGAACCTGGTTGTTTCGGGGATCGTGCTTCTCGTTTATATCGCCATCTGGCTGATCCAGTACTTTGTTTACAAGAAAGAAGTCAGGGAGATCAACATCGGGATCAGACAACTTCGCAACAAAGGCGAAGGGGCGGCTTGACCGATCCGCAGCTTTGCCGGCATGTTAGGACGGAAGGCTGTATCATAATTGAAAAGTATAGAGACAGGCATGATAGAAAGACGGAGGATAGTCTTATATCGTGCCTGTCTTTTTTGATGGTTGTAGGACTTGCAGAAACGACACCCTCAAAATAAGGGTTAAAAATGCTTGATTAACCCTCGTTATGAGGGTATAATGATAAAAAGCGTATTTTGCGGGAGGATGACATGAAACAATTTGCCATACCGGACAAAAGCACAGGGAAGGAGATCAAACTCTTAAGAAAACGTCTTAAGCTCACTCAGGCGGAGATGGCGTGTCTTTGCGGGGTTTCAAAGAAGACGGTTGAAAGATGGGAATCGGAAAAGAAGCCCATCACCGGAGCAGTGGTGTCGTTGATACAGATCCTTTGGGGAAATCCGGAGCTTGTTTCCCGACTTGAGATAACGAAGCGAGAGAAGCCGATCCGCATGTATTATATGGATGGTGATCATATCTGCACGGTAATAGATGTGGATGAAGCAATGCATGAGGTGGAGATCAAAAACTATGTGAGCGACCCCCAGAAGCGGGCGTTTGGGAGAATGGAATATCCGACTTTTGATGACTATCTGGCATTTTTGGAATCCAGGTGTTTTCCCAAGTCGCGGGATAAAATGAAAGTTATGCTGGATGCGCTGGATCTGCCTTTTTATGATCCTTTTATGATCATAGAAAAGACCCAGGGACGCTTAAGTGATGATGAGCAGTGGATCCGGATCGAGAGGTAGAACATATGGTGAGATTGACAAAGGATGACCTGTATGCGGAAGACAGACAATCCTCAAAAGGAAATCAGCTGAAATGGAAAAAAGACGGTCTTTGGTACAAAGCTGATTATACAGGATATGAAGGATTGGCAGAGTATATCGTATCGTTGTTTTTGGGATATTCCGATTTGAAACCGGAAGAATATGTAACCTATCAAACGGAAAAGATTGAGTACCAAAGGGCAGAGTATACCGGATGCGTCAGTAAAGATTTTCTGCCTAAAGGCTATAAAATGATCACATTGGAAAGGCTGTATCATAACGAAACAGGCCGCAGTCTGCTGAAAACGGTATATCAGTTTGAAGGTATTACAGACCGGCTGAAATACTTGACGGAACAGATCGTAAGATTGACTAATTTGGAGGATTTTGGAAGCTATCTTTGCAAACTATTGACGATAGATGCTTTTTTTCTGAATGAAGACAGACATTTTCACAATATTGCTGTTTTGGTGGACGACGCCGGCCGGTATCAACTCTGCCCGATCTTTGATCAGGGAGGAGCTCTTTTGTCAGATACGACAATGGATTATCCGCTGGGGAAGGCTGATACTTTGGAGTATATGCAGCAGGTACGGTCGAAGACACTTTGTCGGGATTTTGATGAACAGTTGGATGTGGCAGAGAGGCTTTTTGGGCAGCAGATCCGGTTTTCTTTTGGGGGAAAAGAAATAGAAGAAGCCTTGAGGAGGGAACCATATTACCCTGAGGAGATAAAAAGCAGGGTTGAAACCATTTTGCGCCAGCAGAGGCGAAAGTATGCGTACCTTTTTACTTAATTCCTGCAGGTTTGACCGAATACACACGCTCTCTGACCGAATAGTTTCAAAGCATTGAAATACATAAAACAGGCATGATATAAAGACATAGTATTGTCTTATATTGTGCCTGTTTTTTGCGTTTTTAGAGGAAAATAGGCACATAGGATATGAAGACGCAGAGGGCACGGATGCCGGAAAGGAATGGGTGAAAAGAATGGGTAATCACAGGAAGGGAAGAAAGAGCAGACTAGGTAAACGGATGCTGGCGATGGCATTATCGCTTGCAATGATCCTGACATGTCTGCCGGCAGAAGTATTTGCTGATCCCCAGCAGACGACCGGGGTTTGGACAGATTATACCGAACAGGTAACGGCAAATGCGGACGGGGTTTATGAGATTGCGACGCCGGGACAGCTTGCCTATGTGGCAAAGGGGATCAATGACGGATCTATGTCGCAGTTCTGGGAGGATGAAAACTGGAAGGCGACTTATTATACATTCAGACTTGTCGCGGATCTTGATCTTTCGGCGCATCAATGGGTGCCCATTGGATCTTTTTATAATCAAAAATTCGCGGCAACTTTTGACGGACAGGGGCATAGCATAACCGGAATGCGGATAGGTACAAGTGAGCAGCCATATAGTGATGATTGCTATGCAGGTTTGTTCGGAATTGTTTCAGGTAAGATAACGGATGTGAAGGTCGAAGGAGCAGCCGTTTATGCTGATGTACCCACAGGCAAAGGTGAGACTTATGCCGGCCTGATCGCAGGGTCACTGAACTCTAGTAAAGCTTTGATCACCAACTGTGAAGCCAACGGATCGGTATACACATCCGGAACCACTTATGGTTACAGCGCATATGGAACGGCAGGTGGTATTGCGGGTAATGTTTCACAAGGTACGCTTGAACTGTGTCGTGCTAATGTAATTCTCGGCGTTACGACCAGTGACCGCCCGTTTGCTTTGGGTGGCATTGCGGGAGTAGCCGGTTATGATACAACGGCGAAGGAGCAAAATTGTATTGCCACGGTAACGATCGATCTCCCGAAGGATTACTATAGCAGTTCTGCAGAAGTAGACGGCTTGCTTGGAATTAACGGAGGTTACAACAACCTTGCCAACAGTTTTGCGTCCATAGATTATGGCAAGACTTATAAAAACAGTTTTCCGAGATATAACTATGAGACGAGGACGAATATTGCATATGCTGAGAAAAAGGGAGACCCTACACTCTCAGAAAATTCCACCTTTGCTGAGCAGTATCGGTATCTGGACGGATCGATGGACAGTGAAAACTATCTGATCCAGCAGACGATGACTGCCAATGAGATGAAGTCCGACACCTTCCTTGCAACCCTGAATACAGGGGCAGCAGGTTTGGAAGGAGCTGCATCTTGGAGCATTGATGCAGGAGAAAATGACGGCTTTCCGAATCTGAAAGCAGCAGGTCTTCATCAGTTTTGTAAGGTTACGTTTACTTCCAATGGAGCAACCTATCAGACAGCTAATATTGTCGGAGGATCCACAGTAGCCGAACCCCAGAGCCCTGCAAGGGATGGGTATAATTTCCTGTACTGGTATAGCGAAGATGAGGGTACCGCCTATAATTTTGAAACCCCGATTACGGGAAATCTTGAATTAAAAGCAAAGTGGGATCCGCATATCTACACCATCAATTTTGATACCCGAGGCGGCAGCTACATCTATCCGCAAAGTGTGGCAAGGGATCAAAAGGTCGTGGAGCCGGATCAGCCCAGGAAAAAGGGCGCGGCCTTTGGTGGCTGGTATACGGACAGTGCATTTGATTATTCTTTCAGTTTTGACACACCGGTAACACAGGACATGACCCTCTACGCGAGGTGGTTGGGAGCGACATCCGTCATTTCCTTATCCGGACGAGTAACAGATACGAGCGGTGAAGGTATTCGAGGTGCTCTCGTTACCTTAAATAACGGCCTGAATGCCAATACCAATGAATTTGGTTATTACAAAATTACTGATGTGGCAGAAGGAAGCTATACCATTACTGTCACGGCATCTGGATACATAAAGCAAGTGCAGGAAAATGTCGAAGTCAGTGATCTTTCCGCAGGCTATGATGTATCTCTTGAGAAAGATGACAGCGCTGACGGTGTCAGGGCGGTTAATGTTTATGCAACCGTAAGCTGTGTATACTCCGGTCTGATGCTGAAAGGTGTAACCGTTCAGGCGGTGGGAGCCGGGGATCTTGGTACTTATACCCAGACTACGGATGAAAACGGATTTACTCTGTTTACAGGACTTCCTTCCGGAAGCTATACCTTCCATATCAACGAGACCGGCCTTCCCGGCTGGGAAAGCTACACATCTGAAGCGACGCAGATGGCAGGCGATTATAACTTGAATTGCCAGTTAAAGCCCAATTATCAGCCGCTTACTGTAAATATCATAGGCAGTTATGATCCCGTAACCGAGACGGCAAATGTTCCTCTTGCGGGAGCGAAGGTTACCGCTATCGGCGTAGATCCGAAAAATGAAGAGAAAGAACTTGTACGCTTAAGCGGAACGACCGATGAGAACGGAAGTTTCACTTTTGATGAGTTGGTTCCCATTACCTGGAAGATCCGGAGCAGTGAATTTGCCTACACGGAGACTGAGGCTACAATTTATTCCAACGGAGCAGGTAAGCTTTCAAAGAGTGATGTAACCCTGACACTTCCCTTTGAAGAGTCATCCCTTTCCGTAGATATGGAATCTGTTTATGAAGATCCGGACATCTTTAAGACAAGCAAGGATGATCTCAATCCTCGTTCCCTCGAAGTCGAGTTGGCAGGCGTTGTGGGTACGACGGCTGAGGGTATTATCCGTAAAGCAAACCTCAATGAGCAGGGAAAAGCAGTTTTCACAAAACTGATGCCCGGCAGTTATCGAATGACCGCATCCGGTGCGGCGAAGAAGAATGTAGATATTACATCCGAGGACGGCAAGGAGATCTACGGCCAGTCTTCGTCGAAGAAATATTTTGAGGTGGATTTTGACGGAAGAGGGACCGCAAATGTGGGACTTTCTCAAAATGCTACGGCAACGCTGACGCTTACCCCTTCTCCGGTAAGTTTTTCGGGAACTCTTTATAAATCCGATATGAATGCGGATGGTTCGGTTACCACGGCTGTATTGCCCAATACGAAGATGACCATCAAGCCTTCCGAGTATTACGCAATGAAGGATGCGGCAGAGATTGAAGTGACTACGGATGAGAACGGTCACTATGCTGCCAGCCTTTGGCCGGGCCTGTACGGCGTGGAAGTGGAGATGTCTAATGCATCCGATTATACAGGTGGATATATCACCTACTATGAAGGAATGACCGGCGAATCCGACAAGGGCTTGTCAGGAGGATATTCTCTCGGATGGCCCTCTGCATACAGATGGACCGGAAGTAATGCATCTGCCCAGGCTTATGTGTACAGCAATCATGGTCCCGTGGCAGATGTCGGCGGAATGAATCTGTCATCCGGAAATGTTGTGGCAGATCTTCGTCTGGTAGAAAAGAAAGTGAACTATTCCTACAATATCAGTCAGTATACATCTGCTACTATGGATTTGCTTACAGGATACGATCAGGAAGAAGAAACAGGTTTGCATTATATCTACTATGATAGGTGTAGACCCGAAGAAGAGGAACCATTTTATTATAATAAGCACTGGAAACGTACCTACAATGCGGAAGACTATCATCCTGAAACCCGCGGAGCAACCCTGAAGGTCTCCGGCCGTATGACTAATACTATTAATTTGACAGGGAAAAAGTTTCCTTATGTATTTAACGAACTTTCACCAGGCGATTATACATTTACTTATACGCCGGATCTGAATACATTTTCACATTTGCAGACAACGGATAATGTAAAGACTATTACCTTCTTTGATTTTCCGGAAGCAGGTAAACTTCCCACAAGCTTTCCGGCTGATTACAATGAAAAACGAAATCCCAGACCGCTTGAAACGATGAATAGTGTTGATACCCATTTGTCGGCGAAGGATGGTCAGCGAAAGGTTTCCGATCTGTATGATGAGAATAACAGTAACGGAGAACTGAAATTCAGGTTCTATTCGCTGAATGATTATGAGAAACTGTATTCGGGTTCTTGGAGCGAATATACCCCTGCAACACCTGAGCAATATGGAGAAAACCTGGGTTCCGAAACTTCATCCGGAAATGCACCGGATGAAGAAACACTCAGTTCCGAAACTGCTGAATCAAATGATACCTGGTATGGCATTCCGCTATCGAAATGGGACGCATACAAAGCAAATTATGATGAGGCCGGGGATCTTCATTGGCGAAATAATGACGGCAAACCGGGCAAAGGCCTTTCAGAAGCAGTATATGATGATACGGATATGCCGCTGACAGGGACATATTATTCAGGCAGCAAAGATTATAATGGGGTTGCCATTTACCCGAGACAGGGTATTCTTCCGGACAGAAATGATTATTATAAAACTGTTAAAGAAGATGGACAGGTAACTACAGTCTTTATGGAGGAGGAATATAATGAAGCCCTTCAGGCATTTTATCAGGTATTTGAATATGATGTAAATGAGTACAAGAAAGCCTACGCGGCCTGGTATCAAAGAGAATATACCGGCAAGGGATTCCCGAAGGCGGGAGGTTTGTATTTCAGTCCGAATAATGAAATGAGGGCTCAGTGGCCTGAGAGTTACAGCAGTATAAAGGACTATGTTAATTATTCCGGGACCAGGACCTATTTAGTAGCTTATTCCACGGATAAGATAGAGGGAAAACTCTTTAATGCATATTCCAATACGTATCTTCCGGACGGGAAAGTGAAACTGTATTTCTGCGCACCAAAAGGGTGTACGGAACCGTTTTGCAGAAACATTAATTATATCCGGAATCAGGAGAACTATAAAGCGCAGTTTGATTCGGATCTCTGGTTTGTTGTAGATGTGCCAAAAGAGGGTCGTCTTGTTAACTGCGATATCAGTTTTGATCCGAATGTGGCATGCACGAATGCGACAGTACTTTCCAAGCAGGATGCCGAGAATCTTTTGCATCCACGTACGATCAAGGTAATAACTGTAGAAGATGGCAATCTTGAGAACGTCATCAGTGGTGTTCCCGCAACCATTACCATCGGTGAGAATACTTTCAGTTCTTCGCAGACAAACGGATACGCTGAGCAGACCTGTTCCAGTAATGTGAAAGATCAACAGGTCACGGACGATGAATGGGAGTATGCCGGTGGGGGTGTTCGGAGTATTTTGGACAGCACAGGTACAGTAGAGACGTTTTTGGTTCCGCTTAAAAGAAAGCAGTATCAATATGAATTGATCATTAAAGATGACGCCGGTAATCCTGTGAAGGGAGCCAGTGTGAAGTTGGCCGGAAAGCATCATGGAACGCCGGTGGAGAAGAATTCAGATTCCTCCGGCAAGATAACCGTTGGCTACAAGCAACAAACCTGGCAGGGAATTTACTATATCGACGGCGGCCTGACCATGCAGGATTATGACATTTATGTATCGGCAAGCGGTTATGGAGCACAGAAGGCTACGATCAAAAAGAGCGATTTTCCCGGAAATCTGACTATGACCGTTACGCTGACCAGGCAGGCCCAGCCTGAATTTGTGGCCGACACGGTTTCCATGGACAGAAAGGGAGCGTTTATCCCGGGCGTGAATTACGTTGGAGGTACCACCAATCAGATCGAATTTTTGGCGGATACGGTGCTGGGACTGAGTGACAATCCTCTGTATATGACGGTGGAGGCTCAGATCGATACGTCAGCAGGCGACTCCCTGCAGGAAGTATTTCTGGTGGATAAGAAGGCTTTTACGAAAGCTGACTATTCCGATAAACCCAAAGCACTGACGTTGCCGTCAACGAGCGGGTCAGATTATAACCCGTCAACGGTTCTTTCCTGGATCGAGCAGATGCGAAGCGGTGACCTGGGTAATGTTTATTACAGGCGTTTTTCAAGTGACGGTGGGTTCTCTGCTGAAGGGGCATCATCAAGTGGCGGTTCCCACTATGAGTTAGAGATGCAGGTTCCCATTTGGGAGCTTCCGCCGGATGGATTCGAAGCATGCCTGATCGCGGTTACGGGTAATGATGCGGTTCAGGTGTACAATTTTGATTATTCCGGTGAGAAGGAAAAAGAACAGCTTGTCGGTATGCGGCTTAAGGGGGATAAGGCAAAGGTTCTGAACAATATCACCATTATGGCCAATGCCCAGGCGGCTACCGGTTCAATGGTGGAGAAACTTCAGGAGATCACGTCGCCTACAGGTATGATCATTCCGCAGACGAATTATGAAGCGGGAGTCACTGAAGTACAAGGCTTTTTGACATATGAATACAAACTTGGTGTGAAATTGCTGCAGGGCAAGGATGATGTGTCCGGTGCGGATTCGGCCTATATGTCTATCGCTCCTAAGACCCTCGGCATTTCCGTGGCAGGCGAACTGACGATGCAGCTCAATGGCGAAGAACGTGAGATGACGGACGGTTACAATGTGACCGTGGCAGCGGAGGATCTGGATCTGATGGATTATCTGCCGCCGTTGTTCGAATCCCTTCCCGTGAAGATCGAATTTGATGGGGACAATCCGCCGTCAGGATCCTTCACATTGACGGATGGAGATGTTTACGACAAGAGCAACAACAGTCTGCAGAAGACATACACCTTCTCTGCCAACAGCCAGGTACATGTCAATGCAGAGGTCAGCGCATTTAAGTCACTTGCCGCCGTGCCGGCAGTCGGACCGGTGCTGCTTGCGCTGGAAAAGAGCGGCGCTCTGGATATCGGTGCAAAAGTAACAGTGGCAGCGGGTGCTGACGGAACCTATAAATACACCATCGTGGGCGGTAGCGAGACTTCTCACGAGGTAAGTTTTACCATTGGTGCGGGAGCAGGTCTCGGAATGTATGCAAAGGCATTCGGAGGATCTCTTGGTGCGGAAGCGAATCTGAAACTGTCCGGTGATAACGAAAAACTTAAGGATATGGTAACTGTGACGGCTGTGATCGATGGAGAGGGCTTCCGGCTGAAGGATATCAGCGGAAAACTGGTTGCAGATGCGCACATCGAACTGTCCACCTGGTTTATCAACGGAGAACAGGATTTTGATTTCGGAGAGCTGCCATTTAAGTATGAATTTAATACCGAGACGCAGTACAATCTGACTCCTATTACGGTAAGAAGCACCATGCGAAGCAGGAATGATTTTGGGGTATCTGTCTTTAACGGAAAGCCCGAGACGGTTGTAAGTAATCTGCTTCCGATCGGTGGCTATCAGACTGATGAAGACCAGGCGGGGACTTTTGCCTACACGGATATGAGTGCAAAGGGCGGAAATGTAAGGCTTCAACTGGCATCTTATGCAGGAAACAATGTATGGAATGCACCGGCAACCATTACGCAGACAGACGGATTGATCCCTGCATTTGACGTGATCTCGCTGGATGGCGGCAAGTATCTTGCAGTGTGGTGCGAGATCCCGAAGGAAGATATGCAAAAGACCTGCCCGCCTTCTGTTTTGAAGTATGCTGTGGGAACAGTCAGCGGAACGAGTTTTTCCGGCGAAACAAAGACGATTGAAACCATGAGCGGTGAAGTAGCCGGCAAGCTTCGTCTTGTAAGCGATGGAAGCGGTGTAGCACTTTTGGCAGCAAAAACTGCAGAAGGTGCGTTGGCTGAGAAGATGGATATCACAGGATACAAGTTTGGCGGTACCACATTCGAAAGCGGCGTTAAACTTGCGGATGATCAGTCAGTTTACGATATTCAGGCAGCTGCGGCAGGTGGGAACACGCTGGTTTCTTATGTATCAGAGGACTTAAAACTTCATACCATAAAATGGAGCAGCGATGTGACGGAATCCGCAGCGCTTGATGTAGCGGGATTTGAGACGGCTATGTCAGCGGATGCTTCTGACGCTTATCTGCTTTGTGAGGAAGAAAAAGGACTTGTGCTTTACAAGTGGAATAACGGCTGGCAGAAACAGGCGCAGGCTACGGATATGCCAAGTCCGGGACACTCGGCTCTTTCGGTATCGGATGGAAATGCCTATATCGGGTGGACAGGAGAGAATGACACGAAACTTTACAGCAGCGTATATGTAGGCGGACAGGTCAGCAATGCTGAGCAGATGAATGAGACGGTCACAGGGCGCATGGAAGATACTGCACTCTTTGTGGAAGGCGGAAACATCCGGATGCTCGGCATTCAGGGCGACGAATCGAAGTCCCTGAACGCCTATGGTACTGTTATTAAGGGGGCGCCTACGGTTGCAGTTCCTGTAGCAAAATCGGGACTTGTAGAAAACGGTCAGGCACAGCCTTTGGTTACGGCAGGTACGGTAACCGGAGGAACAATGCAGTATGCTGTGGTCAGAAATGCAGAGGCGACGCCGTCGGATGCGGCATTTGCTGCACAGATCCCGACAGGAGCGCAGGCAGGCAATTACTATGTTTGGTACAGGGTAGTTGGTGATGCAACGCATTTTGGGACAAATCCTGAACAGATTGTTGTTACCATTGCGCCGGCCGATGATCCGACACCACCGGAACAGACCGTTCAGGTAACATTTAACGCCAACGGCGGAACCGGGACGATGGCAGATCAAAACATGAAGAAGGATGTGGAAACAGCCCTTACGGCAAATACATTTACAAGGGATGGCTATACGTTCCTTGGCTGGGCGGAGAGTTCAACTTCGACTACCGCCAAGTATGCAGACAAGGCAAGTGTAAGTTTTGCAAGGAACATGACGCTGTACGCGGTATGGCAGAAGAAGGAAACTGTGACGATAACTTATAATGCCAATGGCGGTACAGGCACGATGAATGCCCAAACAGTAGAGAAGGGCAAGGCAGCTACATTGACGGCCAGTGCCTTTACAAGAACGGGTTATACTTTCCTGGGCTGGGCAAAGAGTGCCTCGGCCGTGGCCGCGGAATATGCGAACAAGGCGGGCATTGTGATCTCGGCTGATGTTACGTTGTATGCAGTATGGAAGAAAAATGAGGATGGTTCGTCCGGACAGGGTGGAGGCCAGCAGCAGGGCGGCAGCGGCCAACAGGGAGGAAATACCCAGCCGACTACCGAGGTTCCGAAGGAAGGCACCTCCGTCAAGGATGAAAAAACCGGTGACAGTTTCGTGATCAAACAGTCTGAGGAATCCGGGCAGTCAGGCCAGAATGTGGAAGCCGCTTACTCGGCTCCGGCGGACAGTACGGCAAAGGTTGTGGAAATCCCGGATACGGTTACAGTGGCAGGGCAGGAGATCCCGGTTACTTCGATTGAAGACAAAGCCTTCAAGGGTAATACCAAAGTAACTGAAGTCAAGATCGGGGATAATGTAGAAACCATCGGAGAGTCTGCATTTGAAAACTGCAGTAAACTGAAAAAGGTAGAAGTTTCCGACAGCGTGACCACCATTGAGAAGAAAGCATTCTCAGGCTGTAAGTCCCTGACAAATATCGATACCGGAAAAAATACCACTGAGATCGGGGATTACGCTTTTGCTGGATGTACAAAGCTCAAGAAGACCAAGATCGGTAACCGGATTGTCAGGATCGGATCGAAAGCCTTTGCGAATTGTAAGGCTTTGACGAGCCTGACTATACCTAAGAGCGTTAAGAAATTGGGAGCCCAGTTTGCTTCCGGCGACAATAAGATGAAGACCCTCATCATCAAGAACAAGAACCTGAAGAAGAAGGACATCAACAAGAAGGCGTTCAAGGGAATACCGGCCACTTGTGTGATCAAAGTACCCAAAGCAAAGGTGAAGGCTTACAGAACTATGTTCCGAAAGAAGGGACTTTCCAAGAAGGTGAAGGTGAAGAAGGCGTAAGTACGGAGTTACTGTAAATAGTAACGGCATCGAAATGAATGTTTTTGTCAGAGGATTGACCGAATACACACACTCTCTGACCGAATAGTTCCAAAGCATTGAAACGCATAAGACAGGCATGATATAAAGACAGAGTATTGTCTTATATTGTGCCTGTTTTTTAGATCCGAAGGGAGAATCCATATGAAAAAAGCTGCAATAACCATTCGAAGAAAAGGAAGACGTCTGCTCAGTCTGTTGTTGTCAGTGGTGATGTGCTTATCCTGCATGCCCGCTCAGGCTTTTGCCGAGCCGTCGGCAAGGAGTGGAGACTGGACGGATTATGTGCAGGCTGTGACACCTGTCGAAGGTGTGTATAAGATCTCAACCGCCGCTCAGCTGGCCTGGATTGCGAAGAGTTTTAATGACGGGGATCTGACGCTGACGGCAGATGATACGGTAAGGTTGGTGGCTGACATAGATTTGTCGGCGCATTACTGGGTTCCCATCGGAATTGATTACAGTCATGCTTTTGCGGGGACTTTTGACGGAAACGGTCATGCTGTCAGCGGGATGCAGATCGGACAACAAAACGAGCCTTACGGAGATACGGAATATGTGGGATTGTTCGGTTACCTGAACGGTCCTGTAAAAGATCTGAAAATGACGGATAGCTCAGTATATGCACAAAAAGTCGAGGATACGACAGTCTTTCAGGTATATGCCGGTTTGCTGGCAGGATACTTTAACGGTGGTGGAACCATAGAGCATTGTGAGTTTTCCGGAGCTGTTTATTCGAAAGGTGCAAGCAGTAGCAGCAATGCGCCGACGGGTGGAATCTCAGGAGCAATGGGAAAAGGAACCGTGGATTCATGCCGCGTGAATGCGACATTAGGAGCGCTTGATGAAAATGCCGGCTGTTATTTCGGAGGTATTGCAGCACAGACAGGACAGGCGTCAAGCAGTTTTTCCTATATCAAAAACTGTGTGTCTGTCGTTCAGATTTCGCTTCCCGAAGGAATGGATGCTTCAAAAACATCCAGTGATGCATTATTTACTGTCGGAAAATACGGGAATGCAAACAACTGTATCGGTATCATAGATCATGGCGGAGCCTGCGTATCAGCAAGAACTGCCAATAAACCAACTTCAGGAACCTATTCTGGCCAGGTTACAAATAAAAGAGAAAATGTCTGCTACGCTGAAACCAATTTCAAAAAGAAAGTTGACAGCAGCTATGTTTCCCAGGATGAGAAATACAGTTATTATGCCGATTCCGAAACGATTTCTGAAATGACTGCCACTGAGATGAAATCTTCTGACTTCCTGGACACACTCAACGCATCGGCGGCTGTGATCAGCGGAGCCCTTACGTGGGGCAGCGATGAAAATGTAAATGATGGTTTTCCCGATCTGGCGGATGCAAAGATCGGTGAGGGCAATGGTGAGCAGCCGAATCTTTATTGCAGCGTTACCTTTATGAACAATGGAGAGATTTACAAGACGGAAACCGTGGAAAATGGAAATACCGTTGCCCGGCCGGCGGAACCGGATGCCGAGGATGAGGATACCTTCCTGTACTGGTATGCGGACGATCCGGATGCAGCTTATGATTTTGCAACTCCTGTTACCGCGGATCTGACGCTGACCGCCAAATGGAAGGGACAGGAATATACGGTTCGTTTTGAGTCAAATGGCGGCTCTTATGTCTATCCCCAGTCCGTAACGAAAGGACAACCGGCGCAGATGCCGGAGACGCCCATCAAGAAAGGCTATACCTTCGACGGCTGGTTTGCAGACAGCGGCTGCCAGAGCAGCTGGAATTTTGATACGCCCATTACAGCAGCAAAAACCCTCTATGCCAAGTGGAATGAGATCACAGACGTGGCGGTATCCGGAAGGATCACGGATGCCAACACCGGAGAGGGTATCCGAAATGCCGCTGTAACGCTGTCAGGAGGATTGAATGCCACGACCGATGAATTCGGGTATTATCGCATTTCCGGCGTTGAACAGGGCAGTTACACGATCACGGCATCTGCCTTCGGGTATAATAATGCTTCCGAGGACGGTTTCGCGGTAGGAACGGTTTCCGCGGGATACGATGCAGCCCTGACGCCGAAAAGTAATGTATCGGATACTTCGGTAGATATCTATGCAACGGTCAGCTGCGTTTATTCCGGCATCATGCTGGATGGTGTGCAGGTCAAGGCTGTGGGAGAAGGAAGCCTCGGAACCTATACCACAACAACGGAAAATGGCGGAAATGCCCTGTTTACGGGACTTCCGGCCGGTAATTATACATTTTATATAAACCAGATAGGCAGAAAAGGCTGGGAGAGTTATACATCAGATGAGCGCTCTCTTTCCGGCACCTATCAGCTCAGCTGTGCCTTAAAACCAAACTATCAAAAACTGAAGATCAACGTTTTGGGCGGTTTTGATCCGAAGACGAACAAGGCAAACCAGCCCCTTGCAAAAAAGGCGGTTACCTTAACCGGTGTGGATCCGAAGAATGAAGACAGTGAACTGATCCATCTGACGGCATATACGGATTCGAAGGGGTCTGTTACCGTGGATAAGCTGGTGCCCGTCACCTGGAAGATTGCCTGCTCGGATTATGCCTACGAAGAAGATGAGGTAATGGTTTATTCAGACAGTTCGGGAAAACTTTCCGAAGAGGAAGTGACTTTGAACCTTCCTTTTGTGGATTCTTCCGTGGCAGTGAGTTTTTCTTCTCCTTACGCTGATCCGGATCTGTTTAAGAAAACAGATGATACGAATAAGCAGGGTGAACTGACAGTCAGCCTTTCCGGTATTGCAGGGACATTGACGGAGGGGATCTTCCGCTCGGCTGTTCCTGATGCAAGCGGGAAAGCGGTCTTTACGGGTCTTTTGCCGGGGAATTATAATCTTACCGCAGCGGGAAAGGTTTCGCG
Organism: Lachnospiraceae bacterium; assembly: GCA_016282595.1. Taxonomy (GTDB): domain Bacteria; phylum Bacillota; class Clostridia; order Lachnospirales; family Lachnospiraceae; genus RGIG7926. The sequence goes on along the minus strand of JAEEKV010000314.1, from coordinate 2,094 downwards.
CTATGTATCCGTCAAGGCTGGTGACGGACAGGAGATCTTCACTGAAAATGATCCGGATAACTTTAACCGTTTTGGGAAAAAGCACTTCGATATTGATTTTACAGGTAACGGAACGGCTTCCGTTGCCCTCGGCATGCGGGCGGATGCCACGCTGAAGGTGGATCCTGCACCGGTGAGTTTTTCCGGAACCCTGTTCAAGTCGGATATGGATAAAAACGGCGAGATCAAGACCGTGCCGGTGGGGAATACGAAGATTTATATCAAATCCTCGGAGTATTACAAGCAAAGTGATGAACCCCAAAACGGACATGAGGTCACCACGGATGCACAGGGACGTTATGCTATTTCCCTGGTGCCCGGCCTTTATGGCGTGGAAGTAGACAGCAAGTACAATAGTTATTTTGGCGGACACCTGATCTACCATGAAGGCGGGACCGACGGCCTGGTGGGAACCTGGGGATGGCCCTGCGCAGGTACCTGGACCGGCACCAAAGCGTCAGCAGTGTCCTGGATGACATCAGATGACAGTCAGGCTTTCGGTGATATCGGCGGTATGAGCCTTTCTTCCGGGTCTGTGATCGCAGATCTGGAGATGATGGAAAAGAAGATCAATTACTCTGCCGGCAGTTCGGGATCCACGGTGATATATGATAATCTGTCTGCCTATAATATGATCACGGGCTTTGAAAAATCAGAAGAGCCGACTGTCGATCCGGCGTCTACGGTATGGCAGAATATTGACTCCTATGAAAATACCTATCAGACCATAAACTATAAGCCGGATACCCGCGGAGCTACGCTGAAGCTGAAGGGAAGTAAACAGGAAACAGTTACCATGACGGGGAAAACCTTCCCCTATGTATTCAGCAACTTAGAGCCGGGTACCTATAGTATGGATTATACGCTTGGAAGCGAGTTTTCGCAGATCCAGGGATCTGTAACCGATGGAAAAGAAGTTACCTTCTATAATTTCCCAGCACCCGGTAAGCTGCCTTCATCCTTCCCGGAGGATTATGCCGAGGATGGGAATCCCTGGCCGCTTTCCACCAGGTCTTCCGTGCTCAGGATCGACCCGAAGGAGGGAGTATCCGAACTGAAAGATCTTTGGGACGGAGATCCGGCCAATGGGGAATTGCAGTTTAAGTTTTCCAATCTGGAGCATTATGAGATTTTCGGCAACGGCGGTCTTCAGCAGAGCGTGTGGGATGAAAACTATGCAGGAAAGTTTTCTGAAGACGATGATCTGCATTGGAGAGAAGCAGACGGTAAACTCGGTAATCTGACGGACGGTATCTATCCCAATCCACCTGTGTTTGATGAAGTTCTGGGTGAATATCTGTCAAAACTCGATGATGACAGTACGCAGGAAGAAATAGATCTGGCCTGGTCAAATGCGAGAAATGATTATAATAACCGGTACCAGAAATGGGAACAGGACAAAGCAGACGCCGGCTTCCCGAAACAGGGAGCAGGCTTTGAATGCATCGAATATGGTCCTTCGTGGGACAGCTCCTATTCCAACTCGCAGAGGGTATTTGAAACCAATCTGGTGGCCTATTCCACCAGCATGATACCGGATAAGCTGTTTTATATGAAGGCCTCCATCACCAACAGGAAAAAGGCCCTTCCGGGTGGGACACTGACCTTGTATTTCTGTGCGCCTAAAGGCAGAGGCTATCAGTTTTTAGGCAATCTGTCCTATATCAGAAACCGGGAGCAGCATGAGAATCTGTATGACCGTGATCTTTGGTTCGCTGTCACGGTAAACCGCACCTCTGTCACGGATTGTCAGGTGGATTTCCTGGATCCTACAAAGTGTTCTTCCGCAGTCAAGGTGCTGACGGAAAAAGAGATCAATAATCTGCTGAACCCCCGCACCATTGTGGTGAAGGCTGTGGATGAAGACAATCCGGAGGTAGAGCTGAGCGGCGTGGATGTGACCATGACTTACGGCGGCAAGCAGTTTTCTTCCGGAACCTCCTACGCACAGCAGACCTGCAGCGGGGAAGTTACACAGGCCGAGGTATCCGGTTATGAATGGGAGTGTCATAATCCCAGTGGGACGAGAACCTATTATGATGGGTCAACGGAAAC
>JAEEKV010000313.1 GCA_016282595.1 Lachnospiraceae bacterium | reverse complement strand
GCGGGAAGGTGCCCACCGTCTCTATGGGATTCTGCGTTGCAATGACCATAAAGGGCTGTCCCAGAGCGCGGCTTGTGCCATCCACCGTGACCTGCTCCTCCTGCATGGCCTCCAAAAGCGCTGACTGCGTTCTCGGCGTGGCACGGTTGATCTCATCAGCCAGCAATATATTGGTCATGATGGGACCTTCGACGAAAACGAAGGCCTCCTCCTTCTTGCTGTAGATATTCAGTCCGGTAATATCCGCCGGCATCAGATCCGGCGTAAACTGGATCCTGGAAAACTTTCCGTCGATCGACCTTGCCAGCACTCTGGCAAGGGTGGTCTTTCCCGTTCCGGGCGTATCCTCCAAAAGCACATGACCGCCTGCCACCATCGCGGTGATCAGCAGATCGATGGTATGGCCGTTTCCGATGATGACCTTTTGAATATTTTCCTTGAGTCTGCCCAGTTTTTCCTTAGCACCTGTGTAGGTTTCCAACGTGATTGATTCTGACATAATCTGCTCCCTTATCCTGTTGTAGTACTGCTTCGGTTTCATCCTATCAGACAGAAAAAGAAGCGTCAATTTAAAAACCGACGCTTCTTTAGTTTATGGTGCGTTCTGTCATATTTTACCCTTGTACGGGCAAATCCTGCTTTTACTTAATCCTGACCTTTTTGGAAAGGCCCTTCTTTCTAAACAGATAGATGTATGCTTTCTTTTGCTTTTTGGGAACCTTGACCTTCACTTTATTGCCAACTCCCTTAAAGGCCTTTTTATTCACATCGGCAGCGGAGAGCTTCGCGGACTTAACGTTGATGGTCCCAAGCTTCTTGCAGCCCTTGAACAGATTGGCTCCGAGCTTTCTGACATTCTTCCCTATCGTGACGGTTTTTAAGTTCTTACATCCGGCAAATGCATTGCTTCCAATCTGTGTAACACTCGCAGATACCACGATGGACTTCACGGTCTTATTGCCCTTGAAGGCATTCTCTGCGATGGCGGTAACCTGATAGGTCACGCCGTCTGCAGTTACGGATTCCGGGATCTTGATGGTCTTATCCTTCACATCTGCTGCCGGCTGATAGGCAACCGAAGGCGCTTCCCCCGCTTTGGAGATCACCACATATTCTGCCTTCTGATCCTCATCGGAAATCTTCGTACCCTCCGGCTGTACCTTGGTTGTCTCCTGTTTCTCCGGTGTCTCCGGAGTCTCAGGGGTCTTGGGTGTTTCCTTCTCTACTGCAGGTTCCTTCTCCTTCGGGGTTTCCGTCGTCGTAATCTGTTTAACCTCTTTCTCGTTAACGTTTTCCTCCTGTGAAGGTTTGTTATCATCCTGGCTTTGCTGATTTTTCTGTTTTAATGTAAAGGTCTGCGTATCAAAGGAGAACTCTACAGCATCCAGATTAAGCTTCAGGGCAGGACGGACACATAATGGCTTTCCGATCCAATCACCATTATCGTCGCTAATCCTTTGCGTGGTATTGTTTACAACTGCCACCTTTTCTGCTTCTTTGCTTACCGAAGAACGAAGCCACCAACCTTCCAATTCATTTGAAGAGGTATCGGGTACATAGTCTGCACATTTTATAGCATAACTATTGGATATGGCTTTTACTTCTTCCGCGCTTAACAGATAAAGTCTTCCAAACTCCCCTTCAACAACCGCATCGTCCAATCCCGAAAAATGGTCATTATAATACGTTGCCAAATAGTTTTGCACGGTGGACCCTGCATACTCTGTCGAAGCACCAAATACCGACGTTCCCACATAATCCTTTGCCAGCAGCGTTACCGTCCCGGAATTTTTGGATGTAGAATTGTTTTCAATGAGATACCACTGCATTCCGTTGAAGGTCACCAGTTTATCATAGGTTGTTTCCGTTGTATCCGTCGAAGCCGGGATCAGATCGACATAGGTTTGCTCTTTCCTTGTCACTGATATGTTGACACTTTCCGTTTCGTAGCTTCCGCGATCAGAGCCCTTATATTCCGCCATAACCGTTACGGCCTTACCCACTGTAAGCTCTGTTTCCAGATCTGCGTCCCTGATTTCCCAGTCTCCGGAAAGTGCAATGTCCCTTGCCGTTTTCACCTTATAACCAACTTCCATGGTTGAGTCGGGAAGATCCGGCGCAACTTCGGCCTTTGCAATATGCAGGGGAACCCCAATCGTTACAGGTTCAAGGTTTTTGCTATCCTTCGGGGTGAAAACCACCTCATATCCTGTGACGTTACTGTCAGAAACAGCAGGCGTGGCCTCCTGCGCATTCCATGCAAAGGTTCCCACAACAGGTGTCTCGATGGTTTCACTGATCTGCACCGCTCCGCCGCTTAATACAGAATCCGCAAGGGTCTGACCATAGGTGATGGCTGCAGCTGTGGGATATGTTTTCACATAGGGCGTTCCCTTTTTGATCGTATAGGTCTTCGTGATACTTCCCGTGTAATTACCGGCAGCATTTGCCGACACCGTCAGGGCATAGTCATCTGCATCCGTTGCCTGATTGCCACAAACGATATAGTCCGCTGCGGTCAGTTGCCTTTCACCCAACGTCACTCCGGTAATAGTAACCGTCTGCTCACTGCCTGTATAGGTAAGCTCTGTATCAAAAAGGGTAACCGATGCGTCCTTGATCTCCAGGGGCTTGATCTGAAAACTCTTATTCCCCGCATAGATCGTTGTATCGTTTTCATATTGAATTCCTACGATATAATCCCCGGCTTCCGTCGGAGCCGTTTCGGAAATGTAGTCACTCCCATCCTTCCTCAGTTTACCGGTGTAGGAAACCCGAACCTCGCCCCCAACAGGTTTATCCTCGGTTCCTTTGATAAAGTATGCAGGCTGTGAAAGGGCCGTGCCAAAAACACCATCTGCCTGTACCACATCAAGCTCAGCCCCTATCTTTGGTATCACAGAGACCTTGATTTCTTCTGTCTGCGCCTTATAGTTATCACTCTCTGCTATGGACACGGCAACTGTGCATTCGCCCTGCTTATCACCTTGTGTAAAAGCTCCGGTAGTTGCATCCACGCTGCAGCCTTCCAAAGCTTCATTGATGGCATAGGTTACTTTCCCTGCAGCACCCTTTATGCATGCTGAAAGATCCAACGGCTTACCGTTGATATAGGCGGTTGCGGTTTTCTCAACCTTTGCAGGTCCATTTGCCTTTCCAATCTCCACCTTTACGGATGCAGGCGTTGTGCTATTATGATTCTCATCACCGGCCACTTTATACCAGACATAATAGGTGCCGGCATTTGTTTCGGTGGGAACGGTATCGTCAAAGGATCCGGTTACTTTTGATTCGGTGCCGAGGGCATACTGCATCGTCCCGCCTGCGGCTGTTCCCTTTGTCACAAGCTGCTGAGCTCCTCCGTTATAGGTGAGGCTTTCCGCTGCAGGCAGCTTTGTAACACTGCTGTCAGCCGGAAGGATGGTTACGGTCACTTCTGCGTCTGCCCGGGCAAAGTCCTCGGTTTCCGCCGCCATAACCAGAACAGTGGCCGTTCCGGCCTTTTTGATCGTCAACTCGCCGCTGATCCCGTCTATGTCAATATAGCTTTCACTGCCCTCTTTTACGGCAAAGCTTAGGGCTCCGTTTCCGCTGACCGTTTCATTGCCGCTCACCGTTGTGTTGCCGCTGACCGTGGCGGTTACTCGTTTATCCGTATCCCCATAGGTAACAGTAACATTATCAGCGCTGATGATCTGGACATCTTTATCCGTGATGGTTACGATAATGGATGCCTCGGAAAGAGCGTTGTAATTCTCATCCTGTGCAACAGCGACCTTCACGATTACGCTGCCGGCTTCATCTCCGGTAGTCAAAATACTGCCGTTTAAGGCGCAGCCGTGGACTTCCCCATCGATCTCATAGCTGACTGCTCCTGCAGCACCGTTTAATTTCACATAATTTGCCAGATCGATGGTTTTTCCACCCTTCCTGACAGTAGCATTTTTTACAACGGTGGCAGGATTATCGGCACGAGCGACAACCACCTTCACATCGACATTGCTTACCGTGTTGTAATTTATGGTATCCGTCGGGGTAAAGGTTGCCTTGAAGGTATGCTCTCCCACAGTGCCTACACTTGTGCTTCCATCCACTGCCCATTTCCAGGTGCCGGCTATGTTGCCTGACGGATTGGATAGCTGCAAATCAGAAAGAGTCTGGCCATAGGTTGCCTCAGCCTGGGGCGCGTTCACACTGGGATCTGCCTTCTTTACTGTTACTGTGACATCCACATTGCTTACTGTGTTGTAGTTCGTGGTATCCGTTGGAGTAAAGGTTGCCTTGAAGGTATGTGTTCCCACATTCCCCACACTAGTGCCCGGTGCATCCACAAAGGCCCAGCTTCCTGCCGGATTATCGTTAGGGTTTGTCAGGGTAATATTGCCAAGGGTCTGTCCATAGGTTGCTTCCACCCGGGGCGCAATCACAGTCAGATCCGCCTTATTTACCGTTACCGTGATATCCACATTGCTTACTGAGTTG
>JAEEKV010000312.1 GCA_016282595.1 Lachnospiraceae bacterium | reverse complement strand
GCGCTGCAGCCGTAGGCTCGTTTATTATACGCTCAACCTCAAGCCCTGCGATCTTTCCCGCATCCTTGGTTGCCTGACGCTGTGCGTCATTGAAGTATGCGGGTACAGTGATAACAGCCTGGGTTACCTTCTCGCCCAGATAGCTTTCTGCATCTGCTTTCAGCTTCTGCAGGATCATAGCGGAGATCTGCTGGGGAGAGTATTTCTTTCCATCAATGGTACGTCCTCTGTCGGTACCCATATCACGCTTGATGGAAGCGATGGTGTTGTCTGCATTGGTAACTGCCTGACGCTTTGCAGGCTCACCAACCAGTCTCTCACCGCTCTTTGTAAATGCCACTACGGAAGGTGTGGTTCTGGAGCCTTCGGTGTTGGCGATAACTGCGGGCTTACCGCCCTCCATAACTGCTACGCAGCTGTTGGTTGTTCCAAGGTCGATTCCTATAATCTTGCTCATAACTAAGTCCTCCTCTTATGTTTCCGGTGCCTTCTGCATCCGGTGTCTGTTTTTCTTGTATCTGTATGTCCAGCTCACAAAGGTGAGCGTTTCCTGATTGGAAAAGTTCTCAGGGCACCACGCCTACCATACTGTGCCGAAGCACTGCATCCCGGTACAGGTAACCCTTTTGCATCTCCGTTGCCACGAATCCGCTTTCATACTCCTCGCTCTCCACCTGCATCACTGCGTTGTGAAGGTTGGGGTCAAACTCTTTTCCCACCGCTTCGATGGGAGTAACGCCCAGCTTTTCCAGCTCTGCCAGAAGCTGCTTGTAGATCATGTTCATGCCTTCTGCAAAAGCGCCCTGGGCTTCATCTTCGGGAACCGTTGCAAGTCCCCGCTCGAAATTGTCGATGACCGGAAGGATCTTTTCCAGAACATTTCTGGCGCCCATATCATACATCTGGGTCTTTTCCTTTTCGGTACGATTGCGGAAGTTTTCAAACTCCGCCAGCTGCCTCTTTACCTTATCCTGCAGCTCCTCGATCAATTCCTTGTTCTTGTCTGTCTTTTCCTTTTTCTTAAAGAAGCTTTTCTTTTCCTTGCCTTCGCCGCCTTCGGCTTCTGCACTTTCCTCTGCTGCTTCTTCGGAAGCTTCCTCAGTCTCTTCTGTTTCCTCCGTAGCCTGCTCTTTTGCTTCGGTAGTTTCTTCTGCTTCCTCTTTTACTGTTTCAGCTTCCTTTTCCGCTTCCTTCGCCGCCTTTTCCTGCTTGGCGTTTTCCACGGCTTCCTTAATGATGTCTTCCCTTGTCACGTCATCCATGATGGGTTTCCTCCTTGCTACTTATATACCGTATTCAGTTGGTTCATAATACTCTTCATGGTATCCACAACCTTTTCGTAATCCATACGCTTCGGTCCGATGATACCGATGGTTCCCTTCATTCCCTCTCCCAGATCGTAGGTGGCGGTTACCACGCTGCAATCCTTCATGGAGGATACCGGAGATTCGCTTCCGATATACACCTGAATGCCGTTTTGGCTTTCTTCCTCCAGGGTCTGTCTCACAAAGGAGTGGAGGGAATTCTTTTCCTCAAAGGCACTGATGATCTCACTGGCGTTCTGGTTGTCTGCCAGCTCCGGATACCGGAAAATGTTCTTGGCACCGGAGGTGTAGATCTCCAGATCTTCATCCTGTCCGATGGTCTCTGCCACCGCATCCAGAACCTCGCTGACGATGTCCTCATGGGCACCTGCCTGGGCTTTGATGTTGGCGATCATACCCAGATTGATCTGACTTAGGGACAGACCGTTCAGTGATGTGTTCAGCAAAATGTTCAGCTTCAGCAGCGTCTCGTCATCAATGGGGCTGCTGATGGAGATCATGTTGTTGCGGATGAGATTTCCCTCTGCTACCACAACTGCCACCAGATGCTCTGTATCCACTCTGGAAAGCTGTACGAACTTCACCTTGTTGCCTCTCACAACGGGAGCGGAAACCATGGCGGCGTAGTTGGTATCGTTTGCCAAAAGCTTTGCCGTCTGCTTCAGGAGCTGATCCATCTTCTCTTCTTTTTGCAGAAGCTGTTCCCGGATCTCCTGAACCTCCTTCTCCTTTTCCGCCATCATCTGATCCACGTAAAGCCTGTAGCCCTTGTCGGAAGGGATCCGGCCTGCGGAGGTATGGGGCTGCAGGATATATCCCAGCTCCTCCAGATCCGCCATCTCATTTCGAATGGTCGCCGAACTCAGATTCAAGTCGGTGTATTTGGAAATGGTACGGCTTCCTACCGGTTCTCCGGTTTCCAGATAGTTGCGAACGATGGCCCGCAGGATCTTCAGTTTTCTTTCATCCAGTTCCACCCGACTCACTTCCTTTCCGGTTATTAGCACTCATTCGTTTCGAGTGCTAATATCTTTCTTCACCTAAGATAACACCATAGTCTGCAGTTGTCAACCGCTTTTTCAAAAAAGGATTCCCGAAGACAAAAAGAAAACCGGATATCCGTATTCGGATACCCGGTTCATTTCTTTTATCAGTTTCTTCTAATTAGATATCAAAGCTGTAGGTGTTATCAACATCACCGTTAGCTACGAAGTAAACTTTTCCTTCTTCAGGCTTAACATAGAGCTCAACGGTCTTAAGCTCAGATACCTTTTTACCAAGATCATACTTCCAAACGTTCTTAGCGTTCTCGATGAACTTAGCTTCGGTGTAATCCTGACCTGCTAACTGATAATTAACAACTGCCTTAAGTGCGGTTGCCTTCTTAGCTGCGGGCTTAGCTGCTGCTTTCTTTGCTGCAGGCTTAGCTGCTGCTTTCTTTGCTGCGGGCTTAGCTGCTGCTTTCTTTGCTGCAGGCTTCTTAGCTGCTGCCTTCTTAGCAACGGGCTTTACTTCCTTAGCTGCTTCAACGGGCTTCTTCTCTTCAGCCTTTGCAGGTGCTGCTTTAGCTGCAACTGCTTTTGCAGCAGGTGTTACAGCTGCTACAACTTTCTTCTCTTCTGCCATGGTGTTACTCCTTTCACACTATTAAAATAAATAAGGTTAACAATAGCTTACTTTTATTATACGTGTCAACTATATCGCAAAATAGGGCATCTGTCAAATTTTTCGACGATTTTTTGGGAATATTTGCTACTTTTATTAAAGTTGTACAAAAGCAATTATTGTTTTATAAAAAAATACAGTAATAGTAACAACCCAAGTCCGATCCTGTAAATTCCGAATGGTATAAAGTTGTGTTTTTTAATGTAATCAAGAAGCAGTTTTATAACAAAAACAGATACCACATATGCAACAACACAACCCACAAAAAGTATCACTGCTTCACTTGTGTTAAAGGACAGACCTGCTGAAACAAACTTTAAAACCTTCAGTGCACTTGCACCCAGCATCACCGGAATGGCAAGGTAAAAAGTGAACTCCGCAGCAACGTTTCTGGACACACCCAAAAGCAATGCACCGATGATGGTCGCACCTGATCTGGAAGTTCCCGGAAAGACTGCCGCAAGCACTTGAAAAACACCGATCAAAAGTACGGTGATATAATCCAGTTTTTGAATGGAACGAATGCGGAATTTTTTTCCTTCGTTTCTCTTCTCGATCACGATAAAAAGAATACCGAAAATGATCAGCGCAGCGGCAACGCAGGGAAAGTTGTAAAGATGTTCATCCACCCAGTCATCAAACAGGATCCCTATGACTGCAGCGGGAACGCAGGCCAGAAGGATCTTCCCCCAGAGGATCATGATATCTTTTTTGATATAGGCTTTGCCCACGGAAATATCATTCTCCTGTTTGTTCTCCTGCGTAAGGCCGAAGGGCCAGATCTTTTCCCAGAAAAGAACCACCACTGCTATGATGGCCCCCAACTGGATCACCACCAGAAACAGATTCCAGAATTCTTCTCTTACGTGAAGCTTCACGAATTCATCCAGAATGATCATATGCCCCGTCGAACTGATGGGCAGCCACTCTGTGATCCCCTCCACGATACCGAACAAGATTGCTTTTAGTACATCTAAAAAAGTTTGCATTTGCTAATTCCTCATTTTTCCAGATAACGCATCAGATCTTCGTAGCAGTTTTGCGCTTCCGCATATCCCTGCTCATACAATGCCGTCAGTTTCTCCCTGTCTTTTTCGATCCTTGCCACCTCGGAAGGCACCTGGGGACGGATCAGGAAAAGGTTTCCTTTCTCATGCTCTCTCTCCAGATACTTAACTACCTTATTATAACGAATGTGACGCAGTTTCAGATCCCGGATCATGGCGGGATATTTCCGATACCGCAGCTTTGCGGCAGCAAGGAGATTGAAGGGCTTTCTGATGTATCCCACTTCCTTGGTCATGATCACAACGTTCTTTTTATTTCCGTCCAGGATGGACTGGCGGATCGGAATACAGTCGGCGATCCCTCCGTCCAGATACTTATGTCCGTCGATCTCCACCATCCTCGATACCAGAGGCATGGACGCGGAAGCCCGTACCACGTTCATGGAATTCTTCAGATCATTGATAGGTGCATAGACAGCCTTCCCTGTTTCCACATCCGTCATAACTGCATAGGCTTTTCCCGGATATTTTTCCGCCGCTTCAAAATCAAAGGGATTGAGTACCATGGGGATATCATTATAGGCCATCTTCACATTGAACAGATCGCCGGTTTTCAAAAGCGGACGGATGCCGCAGTAGTTCGGATCATCCAGATAATCCAGTGTCACCGCTTTTGCTCTTCCCCTCTGTCCGGAAATATAACTGCACAGATTACAGGCACCCATGGAAACTCCGTAGCAGGAAGAAAACACAAGACCCTTATCCATGAAAAAATCCAAAACACCGGAGGTATAGATCCCCTTCATGCCTCCGCCTTCCAACACCAGTCCGGCTTCTATCATCCTCATGATCATTTTCCTCCCAGTCCGTAAAAGGCTGCTAACTTTTCAAACTGCGGGATCGAGCGCTCCACCGTCTCGGTGGGTACGCAGTATGCGATCCTGAAGTATCCCTTGCAGGCAAAGGAATCGCCCGGCACGATGACCAGACCATACTCCAGCGCTTTGTTGCAGAACTCTCCTGCATCCTCGATGGGTGCCTTCGGGAACATATAGAAGGTGCCACCGGGCTTTACGATGGAAAAGCCCATTCTCGTAAGCTCACGATACAGGATATCGGAGTTTTTCTCATATACCGAAAGATCCGCCGTCTGGCCCAGAACCTCTGCCACAGTCAGCTGGATAAGTGATGCAGGGCAGTTGTGTCCGATCCCACGGGAGATCTGCGTACACATATGGATGATGAGCTCTGCATCCTTGCATGCGGGATTCACTGCCACATACCCGATACGTTCACCGGGCAGGGAAATGGATTTACTGAAGGAATAGCACATCAGCGTATTGTCATAAAAAGCGGAAATGCAGGGTGCATCCACTCCGGTAAATACGATCTCGCGATAGGGCTCATCCGAAATGATATAGATCTCATGGCCGAACTTTTTCTGCGCTGCGTATAAAATGTCCGCCAGCTTTTGGATCGTCGCTGTGGAATAAACGATGCCGGAAGGATTGTTGGGCGAATTGATCAGGATCGCCGCCGTCTTTTCATTCAGCATCTCTTCAAAGGCTTCGAAGTTGATCTGGAAGCTTTCGGTATCCGCAGGCACCACCCGAAGGATCGCACCCGTCTCATGAACATAAGGGCCATACTCCGGGAAGTAGGGAGCAAAGGTGATGATCTCCTCTCCGGGGCATACAACCGCACGGAATGCATGTGCCAGGGCACCTGCCGCTCCGGAAGCCATGAATACGTGATCTGCCTTGTAGGGCAGATGGTAGGTTTTTTCAAGGTAGGCTGCTACCGCAGCGCGCACCTCAAGGATGCCGTGGCTTTCGCTGTAGCCATGAAGCTGCATGGGATCCGTTTCCCCGATGAGCTTCACCATGGTCTCGTTCACACATGCCGGTGCCGGCACGGAAGGGTTTCCGAGACTGAAGTTAAAAATGTTCTCATGGCCGATCTTCTCTCCCTGCTCGAATGCTTTAGCATTCATGCTCCTGATCACCGATTTTTGTCCCAGCATGTTTTTGAAATGTTCCGATATCATTGGTTTTCCTCCCTGTATTTCTCCACATCCGCGGCAAGCTGCCCGGTCCTCACCGCCACCCCTTCATCCGTCAGATGCAGATGTGTGTCGTAAAAATATGATACATCATATCGATAACTGTTAAAGTCGGAGATCACCTCCGCTTTCAGTTTATCCCGAAGTTCCTGCTCAAATGCCGCATACTGTGCCTCATCCGGCACGCCTTCACACAGGGCGATGGGATAGGCTGCGATCACCATATCGGCCCCCTTTGCCTGCAGCTTGTCATACAGACTGTTCAGTCTCTCCACCGTCGCATCGCTGATAGGACTGATGGTCACATAGGAAAAATCGATATTCTCCTCCGAGGCAGGCCGCGGATAATAGTTGTCACCGTATTCGTTAAAAGCACTTCTGCGGTAGCTGTTGGTCATCTCGGAATTCCCGGTTCCCGTGCGCCAGAGCTTTGCGCATTTGCCAAGATAGGTAGGATAGGCTGCGATCATATCCGGCCAGTCCTTTGCTCGGATCAGGGGGTAGAGGGAAAAATGATTCTCTATGGTGATCCAGCAAAGATGGGGATTGGTCAGCTTATCCTCCTCATCATAACGGCTCGGGCAGACAATATACAGATCGCCTTCATGCACATTCAAAAGTGCCGCCTGTTCGTTAAACACATCCCCGGTTCCGCCATGCATACCCATATTGACCACGGGCTTGCCGAGCTTTTGTTCCAGCGTCCCCGAATCGATGCCGAAGGGAAGGTTGGAATCCCCGATCAGGACGATCTTCTCTCCTTCCATACTTTTCAGGCGCTCTACCTTGTCGATCATGGCCGCCTGATAATCCCCCTCATACTGGGGCATAACGATCCCGAAGCAGAACAGGGCAAGGATCGCAAGCATCGCTATGCAGTTGAGGGTGAAAGATAGTTTCTTCATAATACAATTAAGCCCTGTTGGTTCTGAGCCGGATTTCTCCGCAGCTTCGCTGTCGAGGAAAGCGCGGTTTCTCCGCAGCTTCGCTGCTTTCGAAACCCCGGATCAATTCGCAAATCGGTCCGCTTGCTTCGCTCGCGTCCCTTTTTTGCTCATTAATCCTTGATTCTCTCGTACAAGTGCATTCTTTCATGCAAGCATGAGAATGCACTTGCATGAAGAACGCTTTCCTCTAAAACTGAAAGTAAATGAAAGCAGTCTGCGTATATTCGTGTCCGTAAACCCCGAAGAGGATGATCCAGAAAAGCAGGCCCAGGTAGACCAGCCACCTGAAGGGCTTGCCCTGTGCAAAGAACCACTTCGGAATGTCTTTTTTCTTCGAAAGGAAAATATCCACCACAAGCAAAAGTATCACAGCCAGTAAAAGGGCGACCCCCTCATGATACTCCATCTGTCCTGCTTCGGCAAGGCGACTCCAGGATTCATCCAGCAGATTCAGAAAGCCCGGTCTTGCCTTCATCTGACGAAGGATCCCCACTGCCTCCCCAAGGCTTGCAGCCCGGAAGAACAGGAAGGAAAAGGAGACCAGGAGAAAGGTTCCGATCCCCGCAAAAAAGCGATAGGAAAACCTGTCCCTGTCTGCCTTAAAGAAGGAAAGTACCCTGCTGCGTACAGGCTCAAGGGCCTCCTCCGCCACCATGTAGATACCATTGATAAAGCCCCACAGCACATAGGTCCAGTTGGCTCCGTGCCAGAGACCGCTGATGAGGAATACGATCAGGGTGTTCCTGTATTTTTTCAGCTTGCCGCCCCGATTACCCCCCAGAGGGATATACAGATAGTCCGTAAACCACCCGGTTAGGGAAATGTGCCAGCGTTTCCAGAATTCATGGATGCTCCGGGAAAGATAAGGATACCGGAAGTTGTCCATCAGCTTAAAGCCCAGGACCCCGGCGCTTCCGATGGCAATGTAGGAATAGCCGCCGAAGTCACAGTAGATCTGCACCGTGAACAAAAGAACGGCCAGAAAGAGTTCCGCTCCGGTGTATTCCAGATATCCCTCAAAGATCCTGTCCACGATCACAGCCAGCCTGTCCGCGATGACGATCTTCATGAACAGACCCCAGAGCATCATCAACAGACCTTCTCTGACTCTGTCCGTATCAAATTCATGCTTCTCATCGAACTGGGGCAACAGG
>JAEEKV010000311.1 GCA_016282595.1 Lachnospiraceae bacterium | reverse complement strand
TGGACTGCTGCAGCTCGCTGACCCTTTGGGCTTCCTGCAGGGATGTTCTGTATTCTTCCTTTTCCGTTCCGATGACAAAGCTGCGCAAAAGACAGGTTCCCAGCATATAGGCGATGGCATACATGGGCAGATAGGGAAACCAGATCTGTATGAACATGAAAAATACCATGATCAACCCAAACATTGCAATGGTACGACAGCGCTTCTTTTTTCCTTCCGTGGTCTGCTTGCGCATGATGGAAACAAGCGCATAAACAGAGATCGTAACCAGCAGCAGGATCTGGGCGATCAGCACGCCGAACCGGACGGCCAGCGCATGATAAACACAGTTTTCATCTACCGTAAAGAATACCGGAACAAAGACGTTGACAATGGTAAAAAACAGCACCAGACAGGCCATGATCTTTCCCGTTGCGGAAAAGAACCTGCCAAAGCCGTTTTCTTCCTCCAGATACAGGATCACATATTGGGTCCAGAACCAGACCCCCACTGCCATAGCCGTAAAATACAGGGACGTATCGATGAACAAAAGCGTAGCCATTTTTTGCTGCTCAATGACCCCCCACAGTATATCCGATACATAATATATCAGCACCACATACAGAAAATGCCTGTAGGTGGTCCAGGAGGGCTTATCAAAAGCTTCATTATTTCGCTTTAAAAGAATGTCCTGATTCTCGATCAAAAGGACCAGTAAGGCTACCAGTCCGATAGCGGAATAGTACATAAATACAACCTCTTTTCACAAATCAACAAAATACCATTGTCAGTATATCACAAAAATCCTCCATAGCATACAAAAATGTATCCTGGCAACGGATTCCGAAAGGATCCTCTGAAAAAAGTTGTGTGCAATCCTGCAAAGTACTATAATATAGGAGTTGCAAGAAACATAAGGAGACAAAGACACTATGAAATCTGTTTTGGAATACTTAGAGCACTCTGCAGAGCGCTTCGGAGAGAAAACCGCCGTCATTGACGATATGGAAAGCTGCACCTATGCAGAGCTTTTACAGGTTTCGCAGCGGGCGGCCCTTCGTCTGAGTGCAGAGATCTCGCCCGGGGAGGCTGTAGCCGTTTTGATGAAAAAAAGTGTCTGCACCCTGCAGATGTTTTTCGGGATCGCCTATGCCGGCGGATTTTACTCCCTCATCGATCCCGGTTTTCCCGCAGACCGGATACAAAGGCAACTGTCTGTTCTGACGCCCCGGGTAGTGATCACATTGCCGGAGTATGCAGACAAATTGCAGGAAGCCGGATTTACAGGAACTGTTTTAATGGCGGATACGCTGCGAGAAGCTCCCCTTGATGAAAAGCCCCTCACACCTTCGGCGCTTCCTAAGATCCTGTCCGAGATCAGAGACAACCAGGATCCTTCGGCGCCTTTGTATTGCAATTTCACCTCCGGCTCCACCGGGATCCCCAAGGGAGTTTTGGTGGGACATGACTGCGTCATCGCTTTCATCGATGCCTTTACGGAGCTTTTTTCCATTACCGATGGGGATGTGATCGGCAACCAGGCACCCTTTGATTTTGATGTTTCCGTCAAGGATATCTTCAGCGCCATGAAAACCGGTGCAACCCTTGTCATCATTCCCACAGCCTTTTTCCGGTTCCCCAATCAGGTGATGGATATGCTCACCGAGCATAAGGTCACTACATTGATCTGGGCTGTATCCGCTTTGGTGCTGCTGAACCGTTTGCATATGTTTTTATATAAGGTTCCCCCCTGCATCAATAAGATCCTGTTCAGCGGAGAAGAGATGCCCGCCAAGCATCTTGCAGACTGGAAGGCCCAGTATCCTAAGGCTTCCTTCGTCAACCTTTACGGTCCCACGGAGATCACCTGCAACTGTACTTATCACCGCATTGACAAAGACTATGCTCCCGGGGAAAAGATTCCCATCGGCGTTCCCTATCCCGGCAAACAGATCCTGCTCCTGGATGAAGAGGATCGCCTCATCACCTCCGACCAGACGGATGTTACCGGAGAGCTTTGCGTCAGCGGAAGCGGTCTTGCCATCGGCTACTATCACAATCCTGAGGCTACGGACCGTGCTTTCATACAGTATCCCGATGCTGAGGGAAATCCTGTCCGCGTTTATCGCACCGGAGATCTGGCCTACTATCACGATGGCCTGTTATACTTTGCCGGCAGAAAGGATTTCCAGATCAAGCACAACGGCCACAGGATCGAGCTGGAGGAGATCGAACGCTGCATCAACGCTCTTCCCCAGGTACAACAGGCCTGCTGCATCTATGACGAGGAAAAATACCGCCTCATCGCCTTCTATACCGGAACCGAGGATCAGAAGGCCATAATCGAAGAACTGAAGAAAAAACTTCCCGAATACATGGTGCCCAACCGCTTCCGTTATCTTGAGCAGCTCCCCCTTACCAAGAACGGTAAAGTGGATCGAAAGCTTTTAAAATCCATGTGATCAAAAGAACCGCCGAAACCGGCGGTTCACAGACTGTAGACAAAGTCAGGGTTAACCCC
>JAEEKV010000310.1 GCA_016282595.1 Lachnospiraceae bacterium | reverse complement strand
CCCTCCGGCCTTCAGATAGCGGCCCTCGCCTTTTTTTCAGTTTGATGGTTGCTCTTTCGCTCATGGATCTGCCTTTCCTTTGTCTTTTCTCTTTTTCGTCATTATAGCGTAAATGCAGGCCGTTTGCCTATCCTTTTTCGGATCCTGTGAAATAACAACACCGAAGTGAAAAAAAGGTGTTGATTTCGATATCGGTTCCGGGAAAAATGGAGTATAGTAAATAGCATGAAGCAACCTGTTTGCGAATGAAAGGGTAAGGAAAGGGGAAGGTTATGGCAAAATTGTATTACACGGATGACGCGGGCGGTTTTTGTATGGAAGATCCGGAAGATATCAGCGGATTGTATTTTCCGCTGGCGGGAAAGCATGCGCTAAAGAGTGTGGTAACTCCCACCTATGCCGGGGATGCCAAAACGGATCAGAATCATTTTCTGCTCACGCCCAAAAGCATCCGGAATCTGACGGATGATATGGATAGCAGATATTTCATGCTGGTGATGGAGGATGAGCTTTGGTCCGCCACAGGGGCTTCGGCAGGACAGCTTGCAAACCGCTTTACGGAAAAAGAGGACAAGGTGGTGCTCTACGGAAGCCGTATGAAGCAGCGTACGGTCAGATCCCATGGGACCAAAAAACTGGAGGCTGAGGTGACCATGATCTCCCTACTGGAGCACCCGGCGGAGCTGATGTGTGTAAAGATCACCAATACGGGTGCATCTCCCCTTCGCTTTACGCCGGTGGCGGCAATCCCTGTTTACGGCAGAAGCGCGGACAATCTCAGGGACCACAGACACGTAACCTCCATGCTGCACCGGGCTGTTGTTACGGAGTATGGGATCTCACTGACCCCTACCCTGGCCTTTGATGAAAGAGGCCATGTACCCGGGGATACTACCTACTATGTATATGGTGCGGATCAGGAGGGAAAAGCCCCCGTGGCCTTTTTGGCGGACAGCGACCGTTATATCGGTGAGGGCGGCAATTTCCTGCGCCCGGTAAGCCTTCTTTCCATGGATAAGACAAACTGGCAAAAGGTGGGAGATCACATTGACGGCCGGGAAATCACGGGAGTATTGAGATTTGCCGAGGTAACCCTGCAGGAGGGCGAGAGCGTAAGCTTTGAGATTCTCATGGGCCTTTCGGATACACCGGAAAAGACCATGCAGGCCTTTGAAACCTGTAATACTGCTAAGAAGGCAGCGGACAGCATCGCAGCCTCCGATGCATACTGGGGCGAGCGGATTCCTCTGCATGTCCATACAGGAAGTAAGGATTTTGACAGATTTATGGAGTGGGTGGCTTTCCAGCCCCA
Source organism: Lachnospiraceae bacterium (assembly GCA_016282595.1). Taxonomy (GTDB): domain Bacteria; phylum Bacillota; class Clostridia; order Lachnospirales; family Lachnospiraceae; genus RGIG7926. The sequence continues at coordinate 5,899 of JAEEKV010000310.1, read as the reverse complement.
GCTTCGCAGGATTTTCGGCTGCTCCTTCCTGCCCCATCATGACTATGGAAAAGGCGGCAGAGGCTGGAGAGATCTGTGGCAGGACTGCCTGGCACTTTTGCTGACAGAGCCAGAAGGCATCGGCCAGCTGCTTTTGAACAACTTTGCGGGAGTGAGACTGGATGGCAGCAATGCCACCATCATCGGAGATGCGCCGGGTGAGTTTAAGGCAGATCGTAACGGCATTCCCAGAGTGTGGATGGACCACGGCTTCTGGCCTTTCCTGACCCTTCGCCTGTATATGGACAGGACCGGAGATCTGAAGATCCTGGATCAGAAGGTGGGATACTTTAAGGATGCCCTATCCCTTCGTGCCGAGAGCCGGGATGCAGGCTATGATCCGGCGGAAGGAGTATGGCAGCTGACCCAAAGCGGCGAGACCTACATGGGCTCTGTCATTGAGCATCTTTTGATTGAGAATGTTACGGCCTTTTATGATCTGGGAGAGCACGGGATCATTCGGCTTCGAGGCGCAGATTGGAACGATGCACTGGATATGGCAAAGGAGCGTGGGGAGAGCGTAGCCTTTTCCTGTGCCTATGCCGGTAACCTGCGGGATATTGCAGACTATCTGCAGGTTTACAAGGAAAAGACGAACACCGAAACAGTATCGCTGTTAAAAGAACTGGATATTCTGCTTTCTGCTGAAAAGGAAGCTCTCTTTGGCGATATCGACGGCTGCAGGAAGCTTTTGTATCAATACATGGAAGCAGTTTCCGGAAAGATTTCGGGAGAGACGTCTGTCTGGTCCATCGATGAGATCTCCCAAAGACTTCGCGCCATGAGTGATGCTCTGATGCAGCGGATCCGTCAGCAGGAATGGATCACCGAGGGAGCAGAAGGCTGGTTTAACAGCTACTATGATAACAGCGGACGCAGAGTGGAAGGCATCTTTGAAAAGGACGGAGAGAAAAATGTCCGCATGATGCTCACAGGCCAGGTGTTCTCCGTTATGTCCGGGGCTGCAACCAGGGAGAATATTGAGCAGATCATAAAAAGTGCAGATGCCTATCTTTATGATGAAGCCATCGGCGGATATCGCCTGAATACGGATTTTCATGAGCTGAAGACGGATATGGGCAGAATGTTCGGCTTTGCCTTTGGCGAGAAGGAAAACGGCGCCGTCTTTTCCCATATGGCGGTGATGTATGCCAATGCCCTGTATCAAAGAGGCTTTGCCAAGGCGGGCTTCAAGGCCCTGGATACCCTGTACCGGGCGTCTGCCGACTATACAAAGAGCAAGATCTATCCCGGGGTTCCCGAGTATTTCAACAACGACGGAAGAGGACTGTATCATTACCTCACCGGAGCGGGCAGCTGGTATCTTCTGACGGTGATCACCGAGATGTTCGGAATCCGGGGAGAAGCAGGAGATCTGGTACTTTCTCCCAATCTGGTAAAAGCCCAGTTTGATGAAAGTGGCAAGGCCGGCGTAGATGTGCCCTTTGCAGGCTGTGATCTGACGGTGCTCTATCACAACGAAGGCGGCAAAGAATATGGCGATTACGTTGTTCGAAAGGCTGTTTTGGATGAAAGCAGATCCTATGAGGCTAAGGATGGGGCAGTTTTGATCCCTAAGGCGGATCTCAAGGCCCTGGGAGCAGGGAGGCATGTGATCGAGGTCACACTTTCCTGACCACACAAAACACAGAGGGACAGGTACCGTGTGTTCGAAGCTAAGAGAGACAAAAAACACAGGGGGACAGGTACGGTGTGTTCTTGCGAACACGCCGTATCCGTCCCCCTGTGTTTTCCGTCCCCCGGTGTTTTTATTCTCCTGCGTTCTATGAGCAGCTGACGAGATCTGACCCTTCGGCGGCGAGTTCACGGCTTTCTGCGAAGCAGAAAACGTACTGTTTGAGCTGAAGCCGGAGGGTGCAGATTCGGCAGATGCGGGGTAAAATCCCTGCGGCCAGCACAGCGTACCTGCCCCTCTGTGTTCGGGCATGTTTAATTTATCGGGTATAAAGCAGAGATTCATCCCTTGACTGGCCTACAAGATATAGGGTAGTATGTAGGACGGTACTACTATATCGGACTGCGCCTTGGGCGGTCCGTGAGCAAAGGCAGAGGGGCAACATGTTTACAGGCAGGCGTATCAAAAGAATAGCAGCCATGACGGGGCTTATGACCCTTTCTTTTTTGTCCGGTTGCGGACAGGCAGCGCGTTCGGAGCTGGTACCTCCTGCGGATATGACCTACAACAGTACCGAAAAAACCACGGCCACTGTGGAAAAAGGCGATCTGACCTATGCCTTTGAGTATGAGATCACCCTTTCCGGTTATGAAGAGTATGACTATCGGATCTCCAACGAAAAACTGGCGGAGATGGAAAATGTTTATGATATGAAGCTGGACACGGTCAGTGCCACCATGGGAGACCATGTCAAAGCAGGGCAGACCCTTATTGCCTTCCATTCTGAGGAGCTGGATGAGCAGCTGCTTAGCAGCAGACAGAATAAGGAGCTTGCCCGTTTAAAGCTGGACCATATTGCCCGCCTTGCAGAGCTTGAACCAAACCGGGATTACACGGAGCAGATCAAGCTTTTGGAAAATGAATGCAGGGTGGCGGATCTTTACGTTTCGGATGTTCAATCCATTTATTCTTCCTTTAACATCACTTCGGATATTGACGGTATTGTGACGGATATGGATCCGGCCCTGGCGGAGGGACACATCGCTCCGGGGAAGATCCTGTTTCGCATTGTCAAAAATGACGGATACTACGTCATGGATATGGGCAGCAAGGACAGCCCCACCGGTTTTACGGCGGCTGATTTTACCCCCGGAGACCGCCTGACGGCCAAGGGTGCTGCTTCGGACTACGAGGTGGAAGTCATTGAAACCCCGGAAGGCCGGGAAGGGGAGACGGATCTGGTATTTTTGAAACCCGTAACCGGCGGCGACTTTTTGGGAGAAAGCCTGAAGGTCACCGGAAGGAGTGCCACCCGGAAAAACATCTGCCACGTGGATAAAAAAGCCATCGTAAAGACGGAGACCGGGGATTATGTACTGGTAAGACGGGAAGATGGAGAATATGAAGCAGTAAAGGTAACGGTGGGAGATACCCTGGGACTGGAAGTGGTGATCACGGAAGGATTGTCCGGTGGCGAGCAGGTTGCCTTGCAGTAAGAGCATTTAATCCCAAAGGTACAAAACAAATTTTGATTATAAGATTAATAAGAAAAGAAGACAGGAAAACGCATCAAGATGAGGAAGGAAACAGGAAAAAGAGAATACAAAGGAAACAGAAGTGGCGCTCTGCGTCTTCTTCTGATGCTCTTTTTCGCCTGCCTGATGCTCCAGGGGTGCGGTACTAAGCTGCCTGAAGCACCGGAGCTTTTGGAGCCTGCCAAGGGAACCATTTCCTTCAGACCCGTAACAAAGCGGGTGGTGGGCTATATCCGCATGCTCTACGGCGATGTGGTTCCCACGGAATATCCCTGCTACTGGGAAAAGAACTGCGAGATCACTTCCCTTAAGGTGGGAGTCGGCGACTATGTGAAGGAAGGTGACGTAGTAGCAGTGGCAGATAAGGAAGGCCTGGAGGAGGCCATCCGGCAAAGCGACTTCAGGATCGCTTCTTTGCAGCGGCAGCGGGAAAAGACGGTGAAGCTCTTTGACCAGACCTTTGGCCTTTTGAACTACAAGAAGGATACGGAGGTTTACATCGAGGGCAATGATCTGGCCCAGATCTTAAAGGAAGAGCAGATCCAGCAGGAAAACCTGCGATACGAGCTGTCTGTTATCGATACCCAGATCAAATTGGAGCAGGAACAGATCAAGACTAAGAAGGAAAAACTAAAGACTGTAACATTTACTGCGCCCCACAGCGGCTATGTTACCTACGTGAAGGACCTGACGGACAGTAACGTCGTTGCAGCCTTTGAAAACGTGGTAGTCATCGGAGATTACAACGATCTCTATGTGGAGGTTTCGGAAACCAACATCGAAAAATATCAATATGGGGATTATCAGAGTAAGTGGACCGAGATCGACGGTAAGAAGGTCCCCATCGTAGAGTATGATTATGAGGTGGGAGAAAGAGCCTATGCAAAAGCCGTTGTGAAGAATCCCTATATGCGGTTTAAGGTGCCGGGTGCGGAGCTTGTGCTGGGAAACAGAATGGCCCTGTATTTTCTGGATGATTCCAATGAAGATCGCCTTGCGGTGGGAAATGATTCCCTTTATCACGAAGGCCTGGATGCCTTTGTCTATGTAAAAAAGGATGAGGCAGGCAATACGGAAAAGCGAAAGGTGGAGATCGGCACCGCGGATGAATACTATACCGAGGTCAAAAGCGGCCTTTCGGAAGGAGAACTGGTCCTTTACAGCAGCAATGTTTATGTGCCGAACAAATACACCGAATACGAGACGGTGTATCGTACCTATACAGAGGTGGTACCTCTGAGCGCCACCATGCTGGCAAGACCCTATATCGATCTGTATCTGGCAAGCTATGACGGCAGACTGGAACGTCAGGATATGGCAGGTCTGATGGTGCATCCCGGTGATGAGCTGTTTAAGATCGTCATGAGCGGCGGAAAGGGAGAACTGGAAGCGGCAGCGGTAGCCATTGATGATCTGAACACCAACCACAAGCTCTTTTTAAAGGAATATGAAAAGAGTAAAAAGGAGCTGGATCGGGCGCTGGCATCGTTGCAGGAAAATCAACGTATGATCGGCGCAAGGGATGAGATGGGACCCGATGCCCAGGAGCTGGATGTGATCCGAAGCGGTATGAATGCGGAAGCAGAGATCCGGGCCCAGCTGAACAGCCTGGAGATCGAGCGGGAATATGAGGAGAAGGATTACGAAGCCTCCTCGGCCAAGCTGGCAGTGGATTATCAGCAGGTGAAAAAGCGGAAGGGCGGAGATCATGAGGCCACCGCAAAAGTGACAAACGAAGGAAAGGTGGCATCCTGCCCCGTTATCAATGAAAGTCCGGTAAATCGCGGGCAGTTTATTATGGCGGTGCAGCGTTTTGACCCGGCAGTGAATACAAAATTGTACGCCTATCAGTCACCGGCGGACGGATATGATCCGGCTCCCATGGTGGGAGGCTCCGTGGTTTTGAAAACAGAAGATAAGAGAGAGTTCAAGGGCAAGGTTATTGCCAAAAATCCCGGCAACAAAGGAAAATACTATCTGTTTACCAGAGATGGCAAAGAAGTGATCACCATGTCCGGCAGCTATAAAAAGAATACCGATAACCAGTTCTATATGGAAATGGATGAAAAGATCGAAGAGCTGTGGCTTGCAAAGTCCAAACTGGAATATGAAGCCGAGCACTTTGAGCATGTTGTGGCCATTCCGGCCAGCAGTGTCTATCTGGAAACCAACAAGCTTTCCTCCAATGTGAAGGAATATGTCTGGAAGCTCATTGACGGTAAGCCTGTCAAGGAATATGTAACCACCTATGAAACACCGAGGGCCAAGGAATATACCCTGATCCTCAGAGGAGTATCCGAGGGAGATATAGTGCTGAAATGATCCGATATCTGTTAACCAAGATCAAAAATAAATATAAGCTCTATGCATGCCTGGTATGCGGTATGGTGGCTATGACCATGATCTTTTCCATGATCCAGATGTTCCGGGCAGGATCCCTGAATAAGGTGATCCAGCGAAGCTTCATTAAGCAGAATGCGGCTACGGGAGAGTACCCTGCGGCTATGTCCGGAATGCTGGATATCACTTCCTTTACCCTGCAGGAGGGCCTTGCAGCCGGAAAAAGTGTAGCGGATACCATCAATGAACTGTCAGATGATTATGCTACAAGCTGGAAAAAATCCCTGCAGCTTCCGGTGATCGCAGATCAGAGGTTTTTGTACTTTTTGAATGTGCGACCGGAGTATGG
>JAEEKV010000309.1 GCA_016282595.1 Lachnospiraceae bacterium | reverse complement strand
TGCTTGTCCTCGATCAGTCTGTCGATACCGTAAAGAGCGATTCTTCTGTAGTCACCGATGATACGGCCACGGCCGTAAGCATCCGGAAGACCGGTGATAACGTGAGAGGAGCGGCAAGCTCTCATCTCAGAGTTGTAAGCGTCAAAGCATCCTGCATTGTGAGTCTTACGATGTACGGTGAAGAACTCGGAAATCTCAGGATCTACAGTGTAGCCGTTATCAGCGCAAGCTTTCTCAGCCATACGGATACCACCGTATACCTGCATGGAGCGCTTGAAAGGCTTGTCAGTCTGGAAACCTACGATAGTCTCCTTGGATTTGTCAAGATAGCCGGGGCCATGGGATGTGATAGTGGAAACCACCTTGGTATCCATATCAAGCACGCCGCCTGCTTCTCTCTCCTGCTTGGTCAGGTCCATAACCTGTGCCCACAGGTCCTTCGTGTTCTGGGTGGGTCCGGAAAGGAAAGAATCGTCGCCGTCGTACGGAGTGTAGTTCTTCTGGATGAAGTCACGTACGTTGATCTCGTCTTCCCATTTACCGCCAGTAAAGCCGTTCCATTCTTCTCTCATTGGTAAATGCCTCCTATAAATTTATTTTTTTGCAGTGATCCCAAAGTTAGGAATCATTACTGTTCTAATTCAGAAGTATAATAGATTTTGAAAGACAAAGTCAAGGCGGGGAGATGTTCTTTTTTATATACATATTATAAGGAAAAGAGGGCGAAAACGGTTTCTTTCGTGAAATGTGACGAAGGAATCTGTATATTGTATGCAACAGGTTGTGGTTTTTCGTGCAAATCGTACAAGTAGTAGTGGCAGGGTTGGAAAAAATACGCTTGTTGACCGGGAGAAAATAGTTTGCTATGATGGAACAATCATAACAGGAAAGAAAAGAGGTATTTGGATATGGCACATGAAAATGTGAAACGTGATATGACGATTGCCGAGATTATGGTGAAGGACCCCAACGTGGTACCGATCCTGCTTTCCACCGGAATGCACTGCATCGGTTGTCCCGCATCCCAGGGTGAGACCTTGGAGCAGGCAGCCATGGTACACGGCATCGACATTGACGATCTCATGGATGCGATCTACAACGCAGAGTAAGGACAAAAAAAGCACCCGAACCTTTGAAGGCCGGGTGCTTTTCATTTGCTTTATCATAGATCAGATCTTGGACAGAGCCTCGATGGTATCATCCTTCAGGATCAGATCGAAGTGCTCCTGCATATAGGAGATCCTGGAAGCGTTTACGCTTGTCACATGACCGAACTCCGTAGCGGCATTATAGACTCTGGCAAATTCCTTTTGTCCCATGCTGCCGGAAGAAAGAAGGAGCTGGTAGGCACCCTTCGGTATGCGGTACAGCTTAGCAGGCTCCTTGTAGAAGGCCTTTACGCTCTTTGCAAAGGATACCAGATTGCTCAGGCTGTCACACTCCAGGATGCAAAGGATCTTTTCCTCTTTTTCCGGAGTATCCTCGCCCTTTTCACCGGATCCGGTATCGGGCTGGTTTTGACGCCGTTCAAAGGAGGCCTTTACTTCCTTGAGCATGTTGATCATGCCCTCTGCCAGTTCGTTGATACTGCCGGGAGCATTGTCACCGGAGAAGGGCAGGATGCCTTCGGTTTCACTGTTATGAACGGAAGGCGCAAACCTGGAAAAGCGGGTATCCAGCTCTTCCGGATCCTCCACCTTGGTAATGATCAAAACAATGCAGTCGGAGCTTACGGGAATGGCTTCGATGACCAGGGGAATGTCCTCTGCTTCAAAGCCACATTCATATTCAGCCTGTCGCATCATATCGCGGAACAGATTTTTTGCTTTCTCTGAGCCGTATGCCAGCTCACTGATCTTCAGTTGTCTGTTGGCCAGATCGTCGCCGGTTAAGGTGCAGCGGATCTGTCTGTCGTTTACTCGTTCTATCTTCATATCGTTCACCTCCCGTCATAAAGATCCCGGGACCATTCCGAAGAATGCGGTTTGTTTCCTAATACATATATCGTCAGCAGAAGCCGTATGTGTAAGGTTTCTGTTACCTATATTTTAATTCGAAATGCAGTGTTCGTCAAGTTGACGGGGTTTCTGACATAAATCTTTCACAATTTCGGGTATGCAAAATTGTGGAAGATTCATGAAAATATCAGGTGAATGGGAAAAGTAGCCGAAAGCCCTTGCAAGGAGAAAAGTCATGTGTTTATAATGCGCTTAAGAGAAACGCCGGCCACTCGGCATCGGGAGGGAGGCGTTTGCAAGATAGCGGATGAGTCCTGCGGACGCGCGGGCCGTCCTCACAATGAATCACGGAAGATTTTTTCTAGAGAAATTGATTTCCGTTCTTTTGGGTAAGCGATCGGGTTTACCTGATGTCACTTGCCACCGGTTCGGTGGAATATTCACATTACATGAATGCAATATCAGTTATTGTTTTTTACGAAAGATGCATGGTTTTGCGTTTCTCTTATGGCGTAAAATTCCGATCATGATTTCACGGGGTTTCGGAAATTTGGCCGATAACAGAATAGCTAGCAGGTATTAGACCGGAAAGGAAGGACAATATGGCTTCCGATATGGAAATGCTCGAAGAAGATCCCTCCTGGCAGGATGTGATGGAGCTGATCCGGGAACTGAAGCGGTCTGCGGATCTGCAGAAGCAGCTCACGGATAAGCTGGAAAAGGCGATCCATTTGCAGCCTGAAAAGGATGCAGAGGGAAAGGCGTGTATGGAAACCAGCAGATATGTTTCCGGCGCTTATATGCCTGATTACATCCTTGACGAAAGAGGGTTCATCGTCGATGTGATCCCCGACAGCGTCCGGGTTCCTTACAGAAGAAAGGATCCGGGTACTGCAGACGGGGAGGGTGTTAACAAAGAGTAGTGAAGCAGTAGCAAAAGAATAACAGAGAAAAAGGGGTTCCGACCTGAATGTCAGGGTTTTCGTGTCAGTCGCAGATACAGGAACCCCTGTTTTTCGTGGGGAAAAGAGGTTTTGGAAAAATCACTTGTCAGATAGGAAGATAACCTTTAGAATGTAATTTGTTGGAATGAAGGCAGACAGCAGCGGAGAAACGGATGAGAGAGAATAACCGAAATCGAAAACCGAAGCATGAGTTTTTGGAATTCTTTTCGGATGCAGGCGATTTTGATGAAGAGGAAAAACGCCAGCAGCGAAAGGAAGAGAGAATAGAGAGAAGACAACAGAGAGAGCAAAGAGAGCAAAGGCAGCAAAGAGAACGCAGAGGACAGACGCAGCAAAGACCGGGGACGAGAAGGAGAAGAAAATCCTCCGGACCTTCCATGGGTCCTGTGCTGGTTACTTTGTTTTTTGTCGCCGTTTTCGTTATTGTGGCAGTTTTGGCCGGAAGAAAGCTGATGGAGCGATGGTCCTATTCCAAAGAGACCATGGAGCTGACAGAGTACTATAAGATCACCGGAGCCGAGGATGTGCCTGTGATCATGGAGCAGGGCGTTTCCGATCTGCGGGCACTGCAACGGGACGGCAACCTTTACCTGCCTCTGGACTTTGTCCAGGCCAGACTCAACAGCAAGTTCTTTTATGATAAGAAGGAACGGGTGATGATCTATACCACCCCTACCCAGATCTATGTCTTCCCTGAGAACAGCGCAGAGTATCAGGTGGACGGGGAAAGCAAGACGGCGGATACGGTGCTTTGGGTCATGCGTGATGAGATGCCCCAGCTGGAGATTGGTTTTTTGGAGCACTTTTCCAATTTTATATGGCAACGCTTTGAGGATCCCCTGAGACTGACCCTATCCGTACAGGATTATACACAAAACCGGGCGGAGATTTTAAAGGATACCCAGATCCGGTATCAGGGGGGCATCAAGAGCGATGTGCTTCGACAGATCTCAGCCGGAGAAAAGGTGGCGGTTCTGGAGACCATGGAGGAATGGTCCAAGGTGAAAAGTGAGGACGGCATCGTAGGCTATGTGGAGAACAAAAAGCTCTCAGGCGCCTCGGAGGAAACGGTTACCGTGCCCATCAATATCACCCAGCCAGAATATCCTTCCCTGGTGCGGGATCACAAGATCAACATGGCATGGCATCAGGTAACAAGCAAGGTAGCCAACGATACCATCTATGATCTTCTGGCAAATACCCAGGCGGTGAATGTGGTGTCGCCTACCTGGTATTTCCTTTCAGATAATGAGGGCGGATTTACTTCCATTGAAAGCGGAGAGTATGTTTCTGCCATGCACGATAAGGGCATCGAGGTTTGGGCTCTCATCGATAACTTTACCAATGATGTGGATACCACTCAGATCCTGTCATCCCTTACCAACAGACAGCGCCTTATCAGTGCTCTGACCCAGTCCGTAGTGGCTGTGGGAGCAGACGGTATCAACGTGGATTTCGAGCTGGTACCCCGGGAAGCGGGAGAGGACTATGTGGAGTTCATCCGGGAGCTTTCCATTGCCTGTAGAAAGAACAATCTGGTGCTTTCCGTAGATAACTATGTGCCTACGGAATATACGGATTACTACAATAGAAAAGAGCAGGGACAGGTTGTGGATTACGTTGTGATCATGGGCTATGATGAGCATTACGGCGGATCCCAGGAAGCCGGAAGTGTGGCGTCCCTTGGCTATGTCCAGCAGGGAATTGAAAAGACCATTGCCGATGTTCCGGCCCAGAAGGTCATCAACGGCATTCCTTTTTACACCAGACTTTGGCGCTCCTCCGACGCAGGAGTGGAATCCGAAGCACTGACCATGCCTGTAGCAAAGCAGGCCATGGAAACCAGAGGCATCACGCCGGAGTGGGATGAGACCACCTCCCAGTACTATGCTGCCTTTGAGGAAGAGGGCAAGCAGTGTCAGATCTGGATGGAGGAATCCGAGAGTATCCGGGCCAAGCTTCGCGCCATGAGCCAGTTTAACTTAGGGGGCGTAGCAGAGTGGAAATTAGGACAGGAGCTTCCCGTGGTATGGGATGAGATTGCAGCCTATATGAACGGAAGTTTGCAGTGATAAGAGAGGAGATACAATGGAAGAGAAAAAAGAAGTGATGGAAACAACCACCGGAGGCGACAGTGCCGAAAAGAAGGTCATGCTCTCCGGCATTCAGCCCAGCGGAGATCTGCATCTGGGTAACTATCTCGGAGCCATCAAGAACTGGGCCGATCGTGTCAATGAATTTGAGTGCTACTATTTTATGGCGGACCTGCATACCATTACCGTAAGACAGGATCCTGCCGAGCTTCGCAGACGGTCTCTGGAAATGCTGGCCCTTTACATTGCCTGCGGCCTGGATCCGGAAAAGAACACCCTGTTTTTACAGTCCCATGTTCCGGCCCATGCCCAGCTTGGATGGGTGCTTGACTGCTATACCATGTTCGGTGAGCTTGGTCGTATGACCCAGTTCAAGGATAAATCCGAAAAGCACAAGGACAACATCAATGCGGGACTCTTTACCTATCCTTCCTTGATGGCAGCGGACATTTTGTTATACCAGCCTCACTACGTTCCGGTTGGTGAAGACCAGAAGCAGCATGTGGAGCTTACCAGAAATCTGGCAGTTCGTTTCAATAACATTTACGGCGATGTATTCCGTGTTCCGGAGCCCTACATCAGCAAGGTGGGAGCCAGGATCTACGGCCTTTCCACGCCGGGTCAGAAGATGTCCAAGTCTGCTCCGGAGGGCTGCGTCTTTTTGATGGATGAGCCGGATGTGATCCGCAAGAAATTCAAGAGAGCCGTAACGGATTCCGATACGGAAAGATGCGTACACTTTGACCGTGAGGCAAAGCCCGGAGTATCGAACCTCATGAACATCTATGCAACCGTTACCGGAAAGAGCTACGAGGAGATTGAAAAGGAATTCGAAGGCCAGGGCTACGGCGTATTCAAGCCTGCAGTAGGTGATGCAGTGGTATCCCTTCTTGAGCCCATCCGCGAGGAGGCAAAGCGCTTGATGGCGGATAAGGCATACCTCAATGATATTTACAAACAGGGCGCTGAGAAAGCATCCTATATTGCAAATAAGACACTTCGCAAGGTGTATAAAAAAGTCGGATTCTATCAGTTGAAATAGTCTTGTGACGGCGGGTGGAAAAATTGGCAGAAAGCAGTGAAATGAAAGAAACCATATGGTGGAAAATGGGAGATCCTCCGGGGCAGGATGAGATTTTAAAAAAGGCCGGAGAGATCTTAAAAAGCGGAGGGCTGGTTGCCTTCCCCACGGAAACGGTTTACGGACTCGGAGGGGATGCCTTTAATCCGGCATCCTCAAAGAGGATTTATGCTGCCAAAGGAAGACCCTCGGACAATCCCTTGATCGTACATATCTGCAGGCTGTCGGATCTGGAAAAGACAGCCGCTTTCATTCCGAAGGAGGCCTATGAGCTGGCTGAGGCCTTTTGGCCGGGCCCCTTGACTATGATTCTGCAAAAGGATCCTTTGCTGCCTTCGGAAACTACGGGAGGCTTGCAAACCGTTGCTGTACGGTTTCCTTCCCATCCACTGGCTCAGGCCCTTATCGATGCCGCAGGCGGCTTTGTTGCAGCCCCCAGTGCAAACACATCAGGAAGACCATCCCCTACAGTCGGAAAATATGTTTATGAAGATCTCTCCGGACGCATTGATATGCTTATCGATGACGGACAGGTGGGACTTGGTTTGGAATCTACCATCGTAGATCTTACAGAAGAAGTTCCCATGATCCTGCGTCCCGGTTTTATTACGGAAGCCATGCTGCGAAAGGTCCTTCCCGATATCTGTCTGGATCCCGCCCTTTTGGCAAAAGCCGTGACGGCGGATCTGGATCCCCAGGCTATAAAAGCTTCTGATACAGCAGACGGTAGCTTAGGAGATAATCCGGATGCAGATCATACAGGTCCCAAGGCACCCGGCATGAAATACAAACACTATGCTCCCCAGGGAGAAGTGATCATCTTTGAAGGGGATGAGAAAAAAGTTAGCGAACGCTTACTTTTTGAATTACAGAAGGATCGGAAAAAGGGTATCAGATCCGGAGTTATCTTATCGGATCAGATGCTTGACAGATTGAAGGGGCAGGAGGAAGAAATTCCTGCTGATTCCGTAAAGTGCCTGGGAAGCAGCGATGATACGGAGGCTATGGCCCATATGCTGTTTCGCTTTTTGCGGGAGTTCGATGATGAGAAGATTGAACGTATCTACGTTCGTGCCGTTGCCCAGGAAGGCCTTGGTCTGGCGGTTATGAACCGTCTGAAAAAAGCAGCGGGAGGCAGGATCATAGCGCTGTAACTTCTTCTTGCTTTGGAGTGATATAAGAAAATACAGGATTAGTTTTCAGGAGGGAATTCCAGGATTTCCTCCTCTTTTGTTGCCATAGCATCTCCTGCAAGATCCGAGTTTGCTTTGAGGGTTTCGATAATGGTCTCATAGCGCTTCATGATCTCGTCGTGGTTTTTCTGCAACGTCATTTCATCCTGCTCTTTTGCAGCAGCCTCGGAAGCGGCGGCAAGCTCAGACAACTTTGCGGCGCCGATGGATTTGGAGGTGCTCTTTAAGGAGTGAACATAGATGCCGTAGTTTTCCCAGTCCTTTGCAGCATAGCTGGTCTTGAGGTTCTGCGTCTTTTCCTCTGCTTCCTCTGCATAGGCAGAAAGGAGCTCCTTGTACATCTGCATATCATTGGCACTGTAGGTAAGTCCCTGGGAAGTGTTGACGCCGTTGCCTTCCAGAGCAGCGAGGAAATCAGGCATATCCGTATTTGCAGTTTCGCCTGCGGAGGTCTGGGCTTTTTCGGAAACCTGTTTTTCCACCTTTTCTGCGGGAAGGTATTTTTGCATCATCTTTTCCAGATCGGCTCCATCCACGGGCTTCATCATATAATCGGAAAAGCCCTGGGTGATGTACCGGTCTCTGGCGCCGCTGACCACATCGGCGGTCAGGCAGATGATGGGGGTGTTTTTATTCTTACCCTGTTCGGAGGAGCGGATCTTCTTCATGGCTTCGGTTCCGTCCATTACAGGCATACGCTGATCCATCAGGATCACATCATATTCCTTTTCATCGGAAAGGCGGATGCTTTCCTGTCCGGTGAGGCAGGTGTCGATCTGCATTCCCGTTTTCTTCAGCAGATTCTCGATGACGATAATGTTCATCTTCGTATCATCCACTACAAGGATCCGGGCCTTCGGTGCGTGGAAGGATTCCTTGTAGACATCGTATTCCTTTACTTCCTCAATGGCTTTTTTGTAATCCCCGAGAGGCTCGGGATTTTCAATGATCTGCTTGAGGGTAAAGGAGAACACACTGCCTTCTCCATAGACACTCTGCACCTCTAACTTACTGCCCATGAGCTCCAGCAGGCGTACGGTAATGGCCATGCCAAGACCTGTGCCTTCGATGTTCCGGTTTTTATCTACGTCAAGTCGCTCAAAGGACTGGAACAGCTTTTCCATATCCTCCTGTTTGATACCGATTCCCGTATCTTTTACTTCATAGTAGATCAGCATGCTGCCGTCTTTTTCGTTTTTCTCTTTTGCCTGCATGGTAAAGGTGACCGTGCCTTTTTTCGTATATTTTACGGCGTTGGTCAGCAGGTTGATGATAACCTGGTTGATACGGGTATCATCGCCGTTGAGCTCCGAGGGGAGGCTGGGATCGATCTGAAATTCCAGCTTCAGATTTTTGGAAGCCGCCCGTTTGGAAATGGCGGTCATAAAGTATGCGATCTGCTCACTGACGCTGTAGCGAATGGGCAGGATCTCCATTTTTCCATCCTCGATCTTGGAAAAATCCAGAATACCGTTAATGAGCTGAAGCAGATTGTGTCCCGACTGCTTGATGTTTTGGGAATAACTCTGGATCTGCCTGTTTTCGGATTCCCGCAGGATCATTTCGTTCATACCCAAAATGGCGTTGATGGGGGTACGGATTTCATGGGACATATCCGCCAGGAATCGGCTTTTGGCCTGACTTGCTTCGTCCGCAGCCTGTTTTTCCAATCGAAGAACCTGCTGGCGGTATTCCGTTTCCTGCTTGTTGAGCTTGTCCAAAACCCGGGACAGGAAAATAGCAATGATAAAGGCGATGACAGCTTCGAAAATGGTGGTGATCACAAAGCTTCTCATAAGGGAAGCAACTCCCTCCTGGAGCTCGTTCTGGCTGGTGGCAAAGCATACATACCATCCGGTGTTGGTCATTTGGGAGGTAACGATCCCTCTGGTGATGCCGTCATAGTCCTTGACGAACACCATATCATCGGAGTGGGCATTCACCGCGTTCACCAGATCCTGGTAGGGAGCATCCGGCGCATCCATAATGTAATAAGGAACATCTTCATATTCATAGAACTTGTTGGGATGCACCAGCATTTTCAGGTTCTGGTCCATCAAAAATGCATAGCTGTTGTTCTGGGTGTTGGCGGTGTTGATGCGGTCCACCAGGGTATCCACAAAGATGTCGGCGGCAAGAACGCCCAAAAGCGTATCATCGGAATAGACAGCCTTCGAGATGGTGATCACGGGTTTTCCGGTGTCGGAATCCAGATAAGGAGCGGCGTAGTAGAGCTCCCCGGTCAAAGCCGAGGTGGTGTACCATTCTCTTTCGTGGACGAAATCCACGGAGCCGTCCGCCAGAAAGTCGGAGGCGCAAACCATGAAGTTGTTCGGGTAGGTAAAATAGACGTCATAGACGTAGCCATTCTTATTTAACAGCTCGTTACTGTGTTTCAGATAGTTATGAAAGGTATCGTAGTCCTGAGAGGAGATGTTGTTTACAGCGATCTCCGCAGCCAGTGTATCGATGATGGTGGCGTTGGTATTAACCCAGGATGTCAGCTCCAGAGCGTATTTTTGCGCTGCAACCTCATAGTTATCCTCCAGTTGCAGAGTCAGGCTCTGTTTTGCCCTCTGATAGCTGATCAAGGATACCAGAGTGGAGCTCCCCAGAACCACCAGTACGATCATGATTGTCATCTTGGCGCGTAAACTTTTCATAAATACCTCGTAAGAGTGCTGAATGATGAGCGCATACTTATGCACAGTCAGAGTTATTATACACGAAGAGAATGGGTTTCACAAGGGGAGAGGAGGGAACGCAGAAGGATGTATCACACCAGTGACGGGACTCGGCTGCAGTGGTAAAAGAGCCCCGCTGAGTCTGCTTTGACACCCCATTGGGTTTGTAGTAAGATAAGGATCAGAGGTGCTTTCACAGCTTAAAATGTAAGATCGGAAATCGGAATTGTGTAAATAAGTTCGGAAAAGACAGGAGGAGACAGGTATGATAGCAATCGGAAGTGATCACGGCGGATTTGAACTGAAGGAAAAAGTAGTAGCACACTTAAAGGAGAGGGGCTTTGAGGTAAAGGACTTCGGAACCTATGATAAAGCCTCCTGTGATTATCCCGTATTCGGACGCGCTGTAGCAAAGAGCGTGGCTGCAGGGGAAGCGGAAAAAGGGATTGTGATCTGTACCACCGGACTTGGAATCTCCATGACGGCTAACAAGGTAAAGGGCATTCGCTGTGCAGTATGCGCGGACACCGTTTCCGCAAAGCTTACAAGACTGCATAATGATGCAAATGTACTTTCCATGGGAGCCGGGATCATCGGTGAAAATCTGGCAATTTCTATCGTAGATACTTTCCTGGATACGGAGTTTTCCGGAGAGGAAAGACATCAGAGAAGAATCGATCAGATTGAAGAGTGATGTAATCAGTAAGTGATCTGATGAAGTAGGATCGGATCAAAGCAAAGTGAAATTGAGGATTTGGAAAAAGTCAGGCGGCGCGATTTGCGCCGCCTGTTTTGTATATGCCAAATGAGTTTGTCAGAGAGAGTTCGAGCAAATCTAGCGTAATATCTCGGGATTGTCCGTCCGCCCCAGAAGATAATCCACCGAACAGTTGAAATGATCGGCAATCTTGATCAGTGCTTGAGTCGGGATATCCCGTTTTCCAATCTCATAATAGGAATAGGCAACCTGTGAGCAGTTAAGAATCTTAGCCATTTGCTTTTGCGACAGATCCGCATCCTCTCGAAGATCTCTGATATGGCGGTAACGCACCAATGCATTTTCCATAGCCTGCCTCCAAAACGAACTGTTTTATAGAGGATACGCTAAAACGTTTTGTTATCTGATGATATAAAACAGATTGTTTTACTTTTTTTTCATTGATAGTCCAATGAGTGGAATACTGGATCGTTTTACCGGATCACAAAAAAGTGATCGTTCATCATTTCGAGAAGAAAAAAGAGAAGATGGAATATACCTTTGAAGATACGATCCCTGTGGGGATCTGGGATGGCAGGTGTAGGATTGATTTTAAAGAGATACGAGACAGGATCGATTTTTTGCTGGGAGAGTAATTTGAGTGGGTGAAACTATGTTGGCTACTTTGGTGTACCTGCTACTCAGCTCCTAATAGATCCGCAATCGAAACGTTCAGTGCACGCGCAAAGAACTGCAATTCAAAATCCGGTACTACGCGACTGCCGGTTTCCGTTCTGGAGACGGCTTTCTGCGTCAGATCAAGTCCCAAAAGCTGCAAAGATGAAGCAAGCTGCTCTTGTGACATTTTTGCAGCTTCTCTATATTTTCTAATATTCAATCCCGATATATTGCAACGATTGTTGTACTTGTACAATTTCATAGGGCGTCTCCTGCGAGCATTCGGTTTTGAGGGAGTTGTTTGAAATATCCCAAAGATGGATATCTGATTTGACAATAGCAAAAGAAGAGCTTTTGAATTATCCCTAAGATGACTAAGCCGCTGCACTTTGGACTAAAAATCCAATCCCGTATTCCTTGACGCGCCGGGGCTTGGATGCTATCCTAAACCCAAGCGCCAGAAATATATCGATTCTATCAGTTTTTAGCAGAGTACCATATACATAGAATAACTCGCATGTGCATGGATGAATGCCTGGTTTACGATACTCCCTGATTTTTAATGTATTCTTCAACAGCCGACAGGCTGTTTTCACTTACGGTCGTGATGAAATAACTTTCGGACCAAAAATATGGTTTCCAATACCACTTCTTCAGTATGCTGTCGCCGTAATACTTACGGACAAATCTTGATGACTGTGTTTTTACTACCTGCACAAGCTCACCGGGCGATGTAAAAGGATCAGCTTCAAACAATATATGAACATGATCCGGTTCGCCGTTCATCTGTAGTATATTTAATCCACGCTCCTTAAATATACCCTTAATCTTTGAATACACGCATGGTTTTATAACGCCATCAAGGCAGGGCTTTCTGTACTTGGTCACGAGAACCATATGGTATTGGAGCAGGAAACAGCTGTGTCTGTTTGTATAGTATGACTGGCCTTGTTTTCGTACGTACATATGTTCACCTTATCATTTACATATATTTGCAATTATGATATAATTATACCTGTAAAATAAAGGTTTGTAAAGGAATGCATACATGTATCAGGTCAGACAGTTTATCATAACAAAATACCGTTACCGGGAATTGTGCGATTACCTTGACAGTTACTCTGTCCTGGCATGCAACCTGTACAATGCGTCTTTATATCGGATCAGGCAGATATTTACCGGGTTCGACAAACCT